>CAJQOL010000050.1 GCA_905479925.1 uncultured Kangiellaceae bacterium
AAAGTTTCATTCGTTCAGCTACCGCACCAGATACGATTGACATAGCGGTTGCAACAAATACTACCTGAAAGAAGAAGTCGACATCACGGGGTTGTCCTGCTCCCGCATCGGTCGCATCAATTCCAAAACCAAAGCTAGGTAGCCATCCTGCGGTTTCATTAGATTGATACATAATGTCAAAACCAATCGCTTGGTAAGCGATACAGGCTAAAGCGTACAACAAGATATTTTTGGTTAGGATTTCTGTTGTGTTTTTGCTGCGTACCAGTCCAGCTTCAAGCATTGAGAAACCGGCGGCCATCCACATGACCAATGCGCCGGATAGAAGAAGGAAAAGGGTGTTGAATAAATAGTTATATTCACTTATTAATGATTCAGTACTCATTGTTATAATTCTCTTTTATTAGTCGATGTTATATTGCGTCAAGATCAATTTCGTTAGTTCTTATGCGGTAAGCCTGTTGGATTTTTGAGACGAAGATTTTTCCGTCACCAGGTTTTCCGGTTTTTGCTGACTCGACAATGCTCTCAATCACCGCGTCGAGTGAATCCTCACTAACGGCAATTTCGATTTTCATTTTGGCGATAAAGTCGTTGGAGTAGGTATTGCCCCGATAGACCTCAGTGGTCGCTCGTTGACTACCAAGCCCTCGAACTTCAGTGACCGTCATTCCGCCGATCCCTTCATCGACTAGCCGGTTATAGACATCGTTTAATTTAAATGGTCTGACTATTGCTGTTAACCAATACAAAATACTTCCCCCTTTAAAATGATTTATCTGATGCTTTAAAGCACCTTATCTCTTGTTTTTTGTAGTTCACATGTCCACAAAATTGCTTTGTAACCATTTGGGATATTTCAATAAGCGTGCCACAATGAAAATGAAGGTTTTTGGGGGCGATAGCGTTATAAATGCACTAAAATTGCTAAAAATTGCGTTAAATAAGTGCTTGCAGCTGCAATTGCACTGTAACGGTGCACTCAAATGTCTTGTATTGAATAACGATTAAGCCGATAAAATAGTGGTTTAAAATTACCCGGATGAAAGCTAGAATAGCTTTATCGTCATAGTTCGACACCACGCTTGAGGTAAAGAATGAGCTCTGAAAAAACAACAACAAAAATAAGCAAGAAGGATTTACCGGTCAGTTGCCCACAAAAAGGCAGCCCAGCTTGGGCAATGCATCCAAGAGTCTATATCGAGCTGGCAAATGGAAAGTCCGGCGCGTGTCCCTACTGTGGTGCTAAATTTGAGTTGCTAGAAGGTTAATACCAGCTCTAGCGAACCCTCGAACAGGTATCAGCTATAGCCTGTTGACTGTACTTGGTCTGCAAGCTTGGTCTGCCAGCCTGGTCTATCACTAGCTATAATTCCGCCATACAAACCTCTACTTGCTATTCCTGCCAGTAACCAAAAGTTTTGCTTTACTGCATTATTATTATTCGCTGTTAAGTTCAAACTCACCTGTAAATCGCAAATTAAGATAATAATTGAAATTTGTGATCGAGCCTTATGCTTCTTTCGTATTCACCATCTAAGTAGATATCTTATTGATCAGATCTATTTCGAACCGGCTGCTTGGTCTAGTGCTGAGTAGTGCTTAAGGCGCTAAATTTACTCGATTTAGGACATTTTAATAAAATGTAACAATCGAGCGATTTCTTTACATTTTATAGGGTTATTTTTTACATCGCTTAGTGCAAAATAGTCGCCGTCGGATTTCAGCGACCAAACTCGGGCGGTTGCAGGTTGATAAACAAACTAACGGGTATATCGCCCACCGGACCAGTAACCAGCAGCCACAAAGTCGCTAAGAAATCATAAAGTCGCTGAGAAATCATAAAGTCGCCGAGAAATTATAAAGTGACTAGTAAGCCACTCAAGAATATCGTTAAAGACTAGATCTAATTAACAAAACAGAACCACAGAGGTCAATATGAGCACCAAGAAAGCAATATTAGTTGGGTTTGGGATTTTCACCCTTGGTATCGTAATCAGCTTGGTTATGATTGGTGGTAGAGAAAAGCCGCCTAAAAAGCCGGTGCAAAATCAGTCTCCTTTAGTCGAGGTTTTATCTGTTGAGTTGGAATCGGTCGTTTTTCAAGTAGAAGCCCATGGCGTTGTTAAACCTCGAACTGAAACAACGTTAATATCAGAAGTATCGGGAGTCGTTGAGTTAGTATCCGACGCTTTTGTGGTGGGAGGCTATTTTCAGCAGGGTGACGTTTTATTGAAAATTGACCCTACGGAGTATCAAGTGGGTGTTGAGCAGGCTAAAGCGAGACTTGCTGGCCAAAAAGCGAAATATCTTCAAGAAGAAGCGAAGGCCGAACAAGCTAGAAAAGAATGGGACTTAACGGGACGCTCTCGTGATAAAGCACCCATTTTGGCATTACGTGAACCATTCTTGTTAGAAGCTAAGGCGAATATGCAGTCAGCTGAAGCGGATCTTAAAAAGGCACAACAGAAATTAGACCGTACCGTTATTCGAGCACCTTACGATGGAATGGTAAAAAACAAACAAGCAGACGTCGGCCAGTTTGTTGCAACCGGCAGTCAACTTGGTGAAACTTTTGCGGTGGATTATGCCGAGGTGCGTTTACCGCTAACCGATCAAGAGCTAGCTTTTATTAATATCCCTAAGTGGGGAGCGTCCGCCGAGTTAGGTTATTCTGCTCCAGTAGATTTAACCGCGAGTTATGCGGGTGAGGAGCGGCACTGGAATGCACAGTTAGTGCGTATGGAAGGAGTTGTAAATGAGCAAAGCCGGGTACATTATGCGGTGGCGAGAATTGCCGATCCCTATGGCGTTTATAACCAACAGCAAACAACTATACCGCTTCAAGTTGGAACCTTTGTAACCGCTAAAATCAGGGGTAAAGAAGCTCAGGACCTTTACCGTATTCCTCGCAATGCCTTTAGAGATCTAAATAGCGTTCTTATCAGTAATAATTCGAATAAACTCTATCTGCGGGATCTTAGTATCGTTCGCGCTGAAGCTGACTATGTTTATGTTAAAGGCGGTTTAGACAAAGGCGACCGAATAGTTCTTACCTCCATAGAGTCACCGATTCAGGGAATGGACCTTCGTATATCCGGAGAGTCACAGGTTGAACGAACCGCCGCTAAAGAAGAACCTAAACCTTTTGGAAATTCAAGCGCTAGTGATAATCAAGGTGACAGCGATAGCGAAACTGACAAACCACAATCACCGAATGGTGAGAAGCGAGTTGTAAAACAAGATCCGCTTCCTCGTACTTAATAGCAATTAAAACCGTGGACAAAACGATTATGAAAAATGAAACAACCCAACAGAAAGGTTTAATTGCTTGGTTTACTTATAACCCCGTGGCGGCCAATTTGCTGATGGCTTTTATCATTCTTGGCGGAATAATTTCGTATAGCATGATGACAAAGCGCATGCAGCCGGATATCCAGCCTAATATGGTGCGAATTTCAGTACCTTATTTAGGCGCGGCCCCTGAAGAAGTCGAGCAAGGGGTTATTATTAAAATTGAAGAAGCAATTCAAGACACAAAGGGAATTAAGCGTGTCAACTCTACTGCAAGCGAAGGAATGGGAAGCGTTGTTGTAGAGCTAAATAATGATATTGATCTAGACGATGCGGTCAATGAAATCAAAATACAGGTTGATTCGATTGCAACCTTCCCAGGCGAAACAGAAAAGCCAGTCATCGCTAAAGTCGAATTCACCCAAGGGGTAGTGTGGTTAAGTGTTTTTGGTGATATGGACCAACGAACTCGGCAAACAATTACCCAGGAAATTCGTGATGAAATCATGACGCTTAGTGAAGTTAACAAAGCCATGATCATGGGAAGCCGACCGTATGAAATAGCGGTTGAAATAAGTGATGAGAAATTACGTTCTTACAATCTCACCATGAATGAAATTTCAGACAAGATAAGACAGTTCTCGGTTGATTTACCCGGCGGCCAAATTAAGACTGAAGGTGGTGATATACGTTTAAGAACCGTTGGTCAAGCTTACTCAGAACTTGATTTTGCAAGTCTAATATTAAGAACAAACCCCGATGGTACTCGATTGCTTTTAGGCGAGGTCGCCAAGATTAGCGATGGTTTTGTAGAGTCAGACGGTTATGCGCGTTTTAACGGACAACGCTCCTCCATTATTCAAGTTCAATCGGTCGGTGAGCAGAATGATATTGCTATTTCTGAAGCGGTTCATGCCTATGTTGCAGAGAAAGAAAAAACATTACCCGCTGGAGCCAAGCTTCAACTGTGGGGGGATGGTGCATTTTACTTAAATCAACGCTTAGATATGATGTTCTCCAATATGCTAATGGGCGTGTTTTTAGTTTTCATTCTACTTTCTCTATTCTTACGTTTTAAAGTAGCGCTTTGGGTTTTAGTCGGTATTCCTATCTGTTTCTTTGGCGCTTTTTTGTTAATGGATAAAGTTGGTGTGGTTTCTACCAATATTAATTTCTTGAGTTTATTCGGGCTGATTCTGGTGCTCGGTATCGTGGTGGACGATGCCATTATTATCGGTGAAAGTGTATACACCGAAATCAAAGAAAATGGCCATAGCAAGGAGAACGTGATTATTGGCGCTAAACGGGTGGCCGTGCCCGCAACCTTCGGTGTTTTGACAACTATTGCCGCCTTTTTACCACTGTTATTTTTAGATTTTATGTTCGCTCCGTTTTTTGAAGCCATTGCGGTGGTGGTAATTCTTTGCTTGATTTTCTCATTGATTGAATCGAAATGGATTTTGCCTGCTCATTTAGCACATATGAAATATGAAGCCTATGACGAAACAAAGGTCAACTGGTTTGGTAAATTGCAGCATGCAACTCGTGAAGGGATGGAGAATTTTGCAACCAATAAATATCAACCGTTATTGAAGAAAGTGGTAAAGCATCGTTACTTAACGTTAGTGACATTCTTTACTATTTTGATCATGTCCTTTGCTTTATTAATTTCTGGAATTATAAAAACGGAACCCTTCCCGAGTATCCCCGGTGATATGATCCAAGCACGTTTCACCTTGAATGATGGTTCGCCTATTTCCGCAAGAGATGAGTTGATCGAGCGCATGGAAAATGCGGTTAAATCGGTTGATGAAAAGTTAGCAGCGGATAATAACGGTAATCCTATTTCGCAACACTCTTTGTCCTGGACCGATAGCGATATTAGTGGCGCCATGTTAATTGAATTAACCCGCGGCGAAACTCGCAATGTTGATTCCTATGCCTTTGAACGCGCATGGCGTGAAGAGGTTGGAGAAGTTGCCGGTGTTAAAGACTTGCGTTTTATTTCGATGATGGGACCGGGCGGTGACGCCGCAATTAGCTTTAACTTAGTCGGTTCTAATTATCAGAATTTAGAACGAGCCTCTAAAGAACTGCAACTTAAGCTCGAGGAGTTTGATGGCGTTTACGATATCCGTACCTCAAATAGTGCCGGTAATCAGGAAATTAAGCTTCAACTAAAACCTAGTGCTGAGACCTTAGGAATAACACTTTCCGACCTTGGTCGTCAGGTACGACAGGCGTTTTATGGCCAAGAGGCACAAAGAATTCAACGCGGTAAAGATGAAATCAAAGTGATGATTCGATACCCAAAAGAGGAGCGTCGCTCCCTTGCAAACTTAGAGAATATGAGGATTAGAACCCCTGCAGGGGACTGGATACCTTTCTCTGCCGTTGCCGATTTCTCTTTGGGGAAAGGGGTATCATCTATTCAGCGTGAAGATCGAAAACGTTCAGTGTCGGTAATGGCTGACTTTAACCCAGAAAAGGTTGAGTCAGGTCAGGTTATCAATGAAATCAACACAGAGTTCATTCCGCAGTTGGTTGCAAAATACCCGGGGGTTAGTTCGGAGTTAAGTGGCCAAAGTAAGGAAGTCGGCGCGTTAATGGTGGAAGTTGGATTATCTATGCTGTTTGCTTTTGCGATGATTTATATTTTGATCGCAATTCCGCTCAAGTCCTATATACAACCATTAATGGTTATGTCAGTAATTCCATTCGGTTTTATTGGCGCCATTGTTGGTCATTTAATATTTGATAAGAGTTTTAATATGATGTCGGCATTTGGAATAATTGCGTTAACCGGGGTTGTGGTCAATGACAGCTTGATTATGGTTGAGTTTGTTAATCGTGCCAAACGAAGTGGAATACGTCTTTCCGATGCAATTTTAAAAGCAGGTGTACAGCGTTTTAGAGCAATTATGCTGACCTCATTAACGACATTTTTTGGCTTACTGCCAATTATGTTTGAAACCAGTTTGCAAGCACAAATCATAATCCCTATGGCGATCAGTTTAGCGTTTGGAATCATGTTTGCAACCGTGATCACTCTGTTTTTGATCCCGTCGTTGTACTTAATTTTAGAAGACTTTAAAGGGCTATTTAGTAGCCGTCGTAGGGTTGTCGAAAGTACGGAAAAAGATAATCAGTTAACACCGGAATTATCTTCATAAAATAAAAAGGCCGACAAGAAATCTTGTCGGCCTTTTATCATTTCAAATGTTTTTTAGATTTGCTTAGGTCAATCTTTCTAAACAAATGTCTTAAAACTATCCAAAATGTTTCGTCATACTATCTAAAATAAAGCGATAAGCTATTTTAGTTAGCTGTTACGTTTAACGTAACACCACTCGCCGCTGTATAACCGCGGATATCGATATGCCAGATACCAGACTGTGGATTATTGAAAGTACAAGTCTCTTCATTACCATTCTTGTACGGACGACAATCGTAGCTTGATGTTGATGACTGCGAACCAAAATTGACATATAAGTCAGCATCACCAGTACCACCGGTAATTGATACGTCCATGGTCGAATAGCCAGCCCCTAGGTCTAATGTATAACGAGCCCAAGCACCGGAACCTACCGAAATATCACTTACCGTAGCATCAACTGGCGTTGGACCATTGCCTGCTTCAGTGTAACTTGCAGTTAAACTTACACCCGAGAAAGTACTGTAAGCCTTAACTCGAACATAATAAGTGCCACCAGTGCTGCTACCAGTACAAGTTTCATTATTACCAGATACATACGGACGACAATCATAAGTGCTGTCTGTAGGCGCTGAGCCAAATCTAACATACATATCCGCATCACCGGTTCCACCGCTCATATCAAAACTGATATTAGTCGCGTTAGCAGGAACATCAAACGTATAGATAACGTCGTTACCAGTCGATAAAGCTAAACCCGTTACTGGAACATTGTTCTCAAGAGTATTGTCTGATGGAGGAGGTGGAGGAGGCGGTGTTGTTGTACCCGTATCTACCTGAAGTAATAGGTTTGGAGAACCAACGACATTACTGATTTTGTTGGCGACCGCATTTCCTTCTATTTCACTCTCAACTTGCGAAGGTGAAGCATTTGGGCTTGATTGAAGATACAAGGCAACCGCTCCGGCAACGTGAGGTGCAGCCATTGATGTTCCACTAATGGTATTTGTAGAACCATTACTCCATGTGGAAGTAATACTTGAACCAGGAGCAAACAAATCAATACAAGAACCGTAATTTGAGAAGCTTGAACGAGCGTCAGTGCTAGTAGAAGAAGCAATGGTCAGCGCCGCAGCTACTCTATTCGGAGAGCCAGTACAGGCATCTGAATTGTCGTTACCCGCAGCAACAACAAAAGTAATACCTGAGTTGATAGCACCGTTAACTGCGTTATCTAGTGCGGTAGAGTTACCACCACCTAAACTCATGTTTGCAACAGAAGGGCCGGATGCATTTTGTGCAACCCAGTCTACCCCAGCAATAACACCTGAGTTAGTACCGCTACCGTCACAGCCTAATACTCTAACTGGAATAAGCGAAACGTCTTTGGCCAAGCCATAGGTTGTACTACCGATTGTTCCGGCAACATGAGTACCATGGCCGTTACAATCGTTGGTACCGTTACCGTCGTTAATTGCCGTATAACCACTGCCAACACGACCGCCTAAATTACTATGAGAACTCAATACACCCGTATCAACCACATAAGCGGTTACGCCGTTACCAGTATTAGTGTAAGTATAGTTTCCATCTAACGGTAGGTTAGCTTGGTCGACTCGGTCAAGTCCCCAGGTAGCATTTGATTGAGTATCATAAGCTCTCATGATCTGATCTTGTTCTATGAATGCAACACGACTGTCATTAAGCATTGCTTTCATCGATTTTCTATCCATTTTAGCAACAAAGCCAGGTAATGCTGCGTGGAAACGGTTCAATACTTCTCCGTTATTTGAGCTCATCAAATCGCTAGTGGTATTTAATACCGCTTGGCTACGGAAGTTCATAACATTGGCTGCCGAGAGCGCAGAGAAGTTCTGCCCCGAAATAGCCGATATTTGTTGTTCGATAGCTTGGTCTTTAAGTACTACGATATATTGACCCGCTATAGCATTTGCCGCCGCAGCTGGTTGAAATGTAGCAGGCGCAATCAAGTCGCTATTTAGCGCTTGAATAGCATTGTCATTAGCTGTAACTCCAGTTACCCCCGTTAGAGCTAATATTGCCGCAGAAACTGCGATAGTTTGCTTTGATTTAGCAAACAGTCCTCGACGAGAGATGTTTTTAATTTTCATTTTTTTCTGGTCCCCTTTTGGTTTGAGTGTGCGCGAAATACTGCCCATTTCAATTCAAAGACCTTACTTCATTCGTTGTCCATAAATATCGTAATCCATTTTTTAATTAATGCTTAATGCTTAATGCCTTAATTAATGCTTTATGGTTATTGATATTATAGCTATCGAATCTAAGTCATTTTTACGAAAAAAACCACGCGATTTTACGTTTGTTTGATTTGGTTACTGTGTTCTCCTCAAAATAAGAATGCCCTTGTTTTTCCTGCGGAAATTCTAATTTGAAATTTTCACAAGTTGCAACATGCCAACTTTGTTTTTTGTTAGAAGGTTGGTCCGTTGACTTCAAAAAACGCATAAAGATGCTAATGACATCTCTGTAATAATTCAATCCACTATTGAGATATTGTGTAATATTAACGAAATATTTGTGACGTATTAGTTGCTAGTAAAATATTAACGACATAAAAGAAAATATGTTCGCGTTAAATATATCTTTATGAAATTTTTTGTGGAAAAAATTTAAATTAATTTCGGTACTTTTGTTGTTATTTTTAATTGCTTTTCTATTTTATTTTATGTTTTTTAATCTGTTATCATTTTATTTAACGCAGTTATTTTATTGTTGAGAATAACTGTACGCCGTTCTAAAAAATACTCGGCGAGCAATTGGTTGTGCTATTTTTGTTTTTAGTTCGCGTTTTTTAAATGTTCTGCTTAATAAATGAGCCGCGACTTAATAAAATAATGCGGTTTAAAAACGGTTAGGATTAAAAAATAATTAGGCTTAGAAAACAGTCAAGATCAAAAGAACGGCTAGGATCAAAAAAAGCGTTTTGAGAAGATAGTTATGATTAATAAAGCGCGGCTTAGAAAAAGAAGTGTGTTTAATGAATAAACTATTAGCGTCTATGATTTTCTATGTGTATTGCTCGCTCTATTTTGTTCTGTTTTGTCCTATTTTGCTCTGTTAGCCAGTAACTGATTGGCGGTGGCGAAAAGCATTTTGGTAGTCTTAAGGATGTCGATATCAACGGGCTCTTGATTTTTGGTATCTAAATAGACAAGCGTCGTCACTTTATCCTTAGGTTTAAACGAAAAAAAGACAAATTGTTCGACACCAGACTTTGTTATCTGAGAAGGCATGTTAGGCCATATTTTTGCGTGTTTAGTTTTATTAAAAGCCATAAAACCTTGTTCCACTAAAAATTTGCGCAGTGGTGTTTTGTCGGCAAAGCCAAATTCTATCTTAATTTTATCCTGATCTTTTTTCTGCAAAAATAGCGCTGTTGTTGCTACCTTGTTTTTCCAGTCTACCGCTAACAAATTAGCGCGGGAGTAACCTAAGTGTTGAATACAACAGTCTAATAGCTCGCGATACAACAGGTTAGTATTTCTAACCGTTTCCGGTTGGTTTTTCATTTTTCTTAATAAGCGGTCGATAGCAATTTTATTAGCTGACTGTTTTAGCGCCTCGGCATTCTTAACAAATTTCTCTTCTCGTTTAATTGGGCGCTTAGGCGCGGCGTTTAGCCAATCAGGGTAAATACGCGGACTAGGCAAATATAAATGAGCCATAGCCGGAACAATTAATGCGCTGCCCTTAAGGCGAGTGCTAGTGGTATTAATCGCGTCCATAATGCCGTGGGATAAGCGAGTTTCACTAACATTAAATGCGTGTTTAGCGATGCGAAAATAGTGTCGGTAACTATTAGCCAGCCAAGGGGAGAGCATGGCTCTGGCAAGCCAGTTTGCAACCAGAACTAAACAGCTCTCTGTCTTATGCCATGCATTTAAACTCGTTAGCTCTTTGCTGTAACCGTTATTCATATAGGCAATCAAATGTTTACGCCGATAGGGTACGGGTTTGGTGTAGGTGAGTTGGTTAAGCTCACTCATATGCCACTCTTTACTAACCGCTTGGCGCCATTGCTTTTACTCGAAACCCAGTTTGGCCTGTTCAAATACCGGTAGCTTCTTAGCTAGTTTTGATTGTCGATATTGAATACGCCACATTGGACGGGGTTTTATATGCCATAACAATAAGTCGGGAAATTGGTGTGCCATGCTGGCCCAATATAGTATTTTTCCCTTATTGGCGTTTTCGGTTAAATTTTGAGCCAATTGTGCCGCCAATAAACTGCTGGTCATTAAAAACCGTAGCTCGTCACTTAGGTTAGCTTGTTGCTCGGCGTGAGCTTGCTCGTAATCAATTGATAGCTCTTTCAGGTAGTCTTTTGCGCCACTAATACCGATGGTACTAAGCGCATGATCCGCCGCAAAGGGATGGCTTGGGCGCTTTTCAGTTTTATACCAGGCTAAATCAACCAAATAAGAGCAAAAAAGGGGGTCTCCACAGTAAATTTCTTTAAAACTGTCTAACGAGGCATCTTCGGCCTCTAAGCGCTCTATGATAGACCGGAGCTCCAATGGAACTAGCGGTTTTGCCTTGTACTCTTTAATGAGTTTTTTAATGAGGCTAGCGCTGTCGGTCATAGGTAGAGGTGTATTAGGGCAAGGAATACCATTAAGTTTAGAACAAATCCAACAACATTCATGAAGAATTTTGGCCGCCGCTGGACCGTTAGCTGAAATTTCCCTTTATTTGCCCAATATGCCTATTTTTGGTGGTTTAGCTATTGATTGAAGCGCTTATATTCCGTAGAATCCGCGTTCGTTCGAGTGATTAGGTAATTTTCATTTGAGCGGTTATAAAGTGAGGGCCCTTAGCTCAGTTGGTTAGAGCATCCGACTCATAATCGGCAGGTCCCCCGTTCAAGTCGGGGAGGGCCCACCATTTTAAACGCCATAGACAGCGTGAATCTGCAAAACATATCTGAATATTCTTGTTTCTTGTTTTTATAAAAAATTAATTTTTACTA
>CAJQOL010000051.1 GCA_905479925.1 uncultured Kangiellaceae bacterium
GAAGAGGGAGTTAAAACAAACTTCCCCTTTGGGAACTTTTGAGACGATTGTAGAACGTCTGCTTTAACCGAACTGACCCATCATAATCTGTGATTCTTGAATCACCTTTAAGTCTGGTCGTACGACAAAGTCTAGATTCAAATTCAAAAATGTCAGATGAAGTTTGAACAACTACATCTAAACTTTTAAATCAAAATAGCAAGCTTGCGAACCATCATACCAGAGTCATTCGTTTCTCCCTTTGACTATTGTCTCTCTTCTTAGCTCTGTCTATCATCTATAGCTAAACACTCTCGAGCTTGTCTCCCTACTTCCCTCTCCGAGTCTCGGTGCCTCCGTGGTGAATAAGTCTTTGTCTTCTTCCTTCATCTCCCTCCTTCGTTATTTATCACTCAACCCAAGCTAACTAGTTAAGTTCATAGATTCGTATCCAGTTACCTTCGCTAACAAAAACTAACTCGTTGTTTGGTCCTAAAGTAACCCCTTCAAACTGTGGTGCACCGGTAAGGTCAAGGGTAGAAATTACGGCGCCGGTATCAGCGTTAACTTGCAGCGCTCTTCGAGACTCTTGACTAACAATAATCAGATTACCGGTTCGCTCGTCGTATAACATGCCGGCAAGATCCCTTGCGTCTCCAGAGAATGCTTGGTCAGCATCAAAAGGCTCAACAACCGTTAAGTTGGATTCATAATCATAAACGTCATTTGAGTCTGCGGGCATATCAAAATACGCTACTCGCATGTTGTTACCACCGGTACCTTCTTGACAAACATACACTCTAGCAGCTCTATCGGCGGTTGCTTTTCTTACCGCAACACCTTCTAATCCTTTATTACTTCCGCCCCTCGATAACACTCTGTATTGCTGAGAGGTAGGAACTCGAGCGTTGATGATGGTTGCGAACTCATCGACTGTAATTCGTGACGCGTAATTATCTTCTGTAACCACCATGACCTCATTATCCGAAACATAAGCAAGGCCTTCGGTATCCTGGTTAATTCCGTTGAGGTCAATGTTTCCAAGGTAGGCGAAATTAACATCAAATCGGTAGATTAACCCGGTTCCATTTCTAACTACTAAGTATTGCTCTAACCCTTCATGCCAAGTTATTCCAGAAGCGTTGTTAGGAATATCACCCAGCTGGAACGCATCTCCTTGGGGTGAATAGTTTTCTAAGAGTATGTCGCTGACCACTTCCTCGGCGAATACAGCAGTTACTGATTGAGCGGCACTCATGGTAACGTTACAAACGTTGGCACCGGAACAAGCGCCTTCCCAATGGTCTAATACAAACCCAGTATCAGCGCTTGCGGTTAAAGATACACTTGTAGATTCGTCAAAAGAAGCAGAGCAGTTGGTATCACAATCAATGCCACTAGGGTTAGAAGTAACACGACCTGGGCCAGTTACAGTGACACTTAAGTCATAACTAACCACTTCATCTAATTCAAAAGTCGCAGATACGCTCTTGGCTGAGTCCATGGTCACATTACAAGTAGTATCACCTGAACATGCTCCTCCCCAGGATACAAAAGAGTTGCCTTCATCCGCCGCTGCTTGCAAACTCACTACGGTGTTTTCATCGAACGTCTCGGTGCAATCACTTCCACAATCGATGCCGGATGGGTCCGAGCTAATACTACCGTTACCAGTTACAGACGCCGTTAATTCATAAGTTATCACTTCATCTTGTTCGAAAATCGCGGTTACAACCTGCGCAGCGTTCATTGTTACGTTACAGTCGCCGGCTCCTGAACATGCACCACTCCAAGAAGAAAAGCTGTAACCTTCGTCCGGGGTCGCCTGTAAATTAACCAAAGTCTGTGCCGCAAACTGTTGGCTACAGTCACTTCCACAGCTAATTCCAATAGGGTCGGAAGATACACTTCCTTGTCCACTTACGCCTACCGTGAGGGCAAATGTTTCAAGCGGCTCTTCAGAAAAATTAGCCGTTACCGAAGTGGTATCAGTTACCGTAAATGAGCAGTTGCCTGTTCCGCTGCATGCTCCGCTCCATCCATCAAAAACAAACCCAGAGTCAGGGGTTGCAACAAGCTCAATCTGCGTACCCTCGGTATAGACTTGCTCGCAGTTTGAATCACAGTTCAAACCACTAGGGGTTGATGTAATACTGCCGCTTCCAACAACGCTTACGCTAACTGCATAATCATTGATGACAACAATTTCTTCAAAGTTGGCGGTTACCGTGCGGCTAGCACTCATTAAAACATCACAGCTGCCGTTGCCGACGCAGGCACCGCTCCAGCTCTCAAACATGTATCCGTTATCAGCGACTGCAGTCAAAGAAACTTCAGTATCTTCATCGAAGCTTTGGCTGCAATCGGAACCGCAGTCAATACCACTTATATCAGACGAGACATTACCATTGCCAACCTTAGAAACGTTTAAGGTGAAGCGTTCTGGCTCCCCTTCTTGCTCGGTGAAAACCGCAGCAACAACTCTATCGCTGCTCATTTGAACTTCACAAACACCACTTCCTGAACAGGCACCGTTCCACTGCTGGAAAACAAACCCGTTTTGAGGTTGAGCGCTGAGTTGTACCACCAGATCTTTAGCAACGCTAGTATTACAGTTGCTGGTACATTGAATAGTTCCGGCATTGTCAGCTATGGAACCACCACCATCTATTTCTATCGAAAGTGTTTTTTGAACCTCTAGAACTGCCTCTTTATCGCTCTCTTCACCGCCGCCACATGCCATTAAGCCGATAAGGCCAACAACGATAGCGCTTTGCTTGATAACTAAACCCGTAAACTTTGAGATGTGATTCATTTGGTATAAACCTATAATTTCATAATCGGAGCTAACTCGAATAAACCGATTTATTCGAAAGGCACCGTCAATAGGTAGAGTATCGGCCAAAATTCTGATTTCTATATAGACAAAGTTCTCATTTTTGAAACCTGTGTAACTAAGCTGTGACCTACGTCTCAAAGGTCCTCAAGACTATAAGAAAGGATTGTAATTAATGTTCTATTCAGCTATCTAAATTTATATTCTTATAGCTATAGACGATAAAACAATTAGTCTATACTTAAGCTCGCGAACTACCTCAACAATGCTAGTAGCAAAGCCATAAGAGTATCTATAAATCGTTTTAAAACAAAAAGATACAATACATATTTCAAGTGTTTTGTAATCTAGGGATTAAACTTATCATGAAAACAACGAGTATAAATTCGCGCACCAAAGGGATATTATTCACGCTCTTTGCTGTCATTTTAGTCA
>CAJQOL010000052.1 GCA_905479925.1 uncultured Kangiellaceae bacterium
AGCAATATGGTTTCGAGCGAGGTATTCGGTGCAGGCATCAAATAAAAAGCGTGGCTCAATCCAAGATTTAGCAACCTGTTGTAAATGACTAATGAGAGGTTCCTGATGTTGCTTTGCATCCCACGCTTCAAAGTTCAGAAGACTGAGAATCTTGTCGTAAATACGTGCTTTTTGCATACGACTAACACTGAAACGAGGAACCTTAAATTGAGGAAAGTATTCTTCAGTGATAAAGGCTAGGTCTTGCTGTAGTTCTTTGTATGTGGGATTCAGTTGAATGGGTTTTATTTTAAAATAACCGAGAAGCGCTATGGCATAGCATTTATACTTTCGAGCCCTGATAGATTGAATGACATCCAGTTCCAGGTCATTTAGTGCAAAACCGATACGTTTTTCTTCCATCGAGAGGCAGGGAATGCCGTATAAGTCGTTAATTTCTGCTTCGTGGAGTATGGTCAGGCGTTTTGAATAAGGCATAGATCGGCTCACAAAAGCCGATATTTTACTATAATCATCGTTTTACGCTGAAAATGAAAATTGAGGTGCCTCTAGAGGCCCTGTGAAGCATGGGCTGTAGCGACAAGTGTTACATTAGGAGGGAATGTCCCCAGAACCCCAGCGTGTGAGGGACGAATGGTTTATAAAACTCTGACTAAAAACATTCATTGGGACCAATTGCGTCATTAAGGATTAGAGATTGAACGAGAACCGAGTTAATTTATATGCTAACTAGACTTAATCGATGGTTAACATCTCCCTACCCTCTGATCTGTGGAGAATTACGGGATTACAGGCAAATCATTACCACAGCCCTGTTTGTGTCGATGCTGTTTTTTGTGGTGAAACCATTTGGACTAGGCGCATTTAGCGACTCGGATATGGCCGCATTTATCGGTCGCCTAGCGTTTGGAGCGATGCTTATTTCTGTGGTGGTTACCCAGTTAATACCTAGTCGTTATTTCAATGAAGACCATTGGAAGGTGGGAAACCAGATAGCGTTAACTTTGACCAATTTCTTTCTTGTGGCCCTTTTTCTTCAATATAGCGTGCTGCAAAGCATTTCAGTTTCAACCTTAGCGGTATATCTTGGAATTACTATGTTATTAGCGACAGGCCCGTTGGCGATAAGAATATTACTGATTCAAAACCGCGTACTGAAAACTCATTTAGAGCAAGCAAACCTGAGCAATCAATCACTGAAACAGAGCGAAAAAGGTAATAAAACAACCGAAGACGATACCTCTCTCAAGATTACTGCTGATGATGGTGAGGAATTAAAGATAAGAACAGTGGATTTTTGTTTTGCTAAGGCAGAGAAAAACTACATCGAGATATATTATTTTAGTGCAGGCAAACTTGAAAGTCATTTGATGAGAATGGTTTTTTGTAAATTAATGAGTCAACTTGGAGATAAAGATATCGAGCTTATCCAATGTCATCGCTCCTATATTGTTGCAACTAATTGGGTAAGCCAAGTTCTGGGGAATTCTCGCGGTTATCGATTGGCGATAAGAAATACCCAGCAGGTTATTCCAGTGGCTCGCTCTAGAGCAAAACAGGTTCTTTCCGCTCTTTAGTCATGATCAGACTAGCAATTTTTTGCCTCGGGCAACTGGCGCAAAAAGAAGTCTATACCTTGAAAGCCTATACGGTCAAAGCCGATCTAAAGAAGGCCTGTCTAGAGATATCCGACCCAAAAAACACGCTCAGCGAAACGTGCACTGAAACTGGGAGCCATTCAAGACGTATTTAGTTTTTATCGGCTATGCAAATCGATTATTCGGTTTAACTAACCTGAACTCAGGATAATATAGTTTATCCCGGGTTTAGTTTTACTATTTCGCTCGGCAACTTATTTGTTTAAACTGTCCTAACTTTTCCCCCTTATCGAGCGTTGAATGGAATTATCTGCCTGGCTGTCTTTGGTGACCATCTGTATCCTCGGAGCAATGTCGCCGGGTCCAAGCTTAGCGGTTGTTTTAAAGCACTGTATCGCGGGTTCTTTATCTCACGGTATCGTTGCTGCAGTTAGCCATGGTCTGGCGGTTGGCTTATACGCTGTGGCAGCAATATTGGGCCTGTCTGCGTTAGTATTGAAGTTTCCTTTGTTATATCAAATCTTGGTTTATGGTGGTGCTTGTTATCTACTTTATATGGGTTATGGTGCGCTTACTAGCCAAACTAAAGTTATTACCTCTGATACCGGAGCCGGAGAGCAGACAAGCTACTTTGACGCGGCTAAGGACTCTGCAGCGATTGCAATTCTGAATCCGAAACTAGCGGTCTTTTTTACTGCGCTGTTTAGTCAATTTATCACCCTTGGTACCGCTAACTTCTACGCCAGCTCTATTATGGTAGCGACGGTAGCGGTTATTGATATGGTTTGGTATTCGATAGTTGCGGTAATTATAGGACTCGCTAAACACAAGATATCATTTTCAAAACATACCAATATCATCAATAAAGTGTCAGGATTAGTTTTTATAGCGTTAGCTTTACGAGTGGTAACCCTGTAACGCTTTCATGGTAATTGTATCTTAGTAATAGCGACCTATTTGAAGATTGGGGAGTTACAATTAGAGTAGATTCAAACTGAGTAGTTACAAATTGAGTAGTTACAAATTGAGTAGTTGCAAATTGAGTAGTTGCAAATTGAGTAGCTACAACTTGAATAATTACAACTTGATTCGTGCTGATGCATTAGGTTTTTGGTAGGTTAGCTCTTTGCTAAAACCTCCTAGATTGTCGTTAGGTAAAAGCCGTAATTTTAGATTTACTAGGATAGCTATCGAGATTTTTCCCTTGCTATCAAGTCCTCAAGCCCCTTTCCTTTTTCTTTTTTAAAGTTAATGTCGAGGACACAAAGACCAATAACACGGTCAAGTCTAAATATTCGGAAATCTTCTCGTAACTCGCACCAGCCTGCAATAGTCCAGGCAGAGCCCCAAAAGAATAAACCAAGAGGCCAGATTATCCTATCGGATGATTCTCCGTCGGCTCGTTGGTATTGGAGGTTTACTTTACGCAAGTTGTCCGCTGCGAATCTTACCTCTACCATGGTTGCCGAAACTTCCGCCGATATTCGATTAAATGGTGAAAACAAAAGAGTTTTTTCTAGATGACCTTTGGATTCTTCTGGAAGACTATTTTCTATTTTGCTCACCGCACTAAGTGCAGCCGTTGAAAGCGCATTATCGGCCCAACTTTCTACAAGCCGTGCGCCTAGACTCAACGCTTGAATTTCTTCATTGGTAAACATTAGAGGAGGCAAATCGAATCCCTTTCTTACCACATAACCTATCCCTGCCTCCCCTTCTATATTTACACCGGAGATCATTAAATCTTTTATATCTCGGTAAATAGTTCGTTCGGAAACTTCTAGCTTTTCAGAGAGCCAATGCGCAGTAGTTACTCGTCGTGTTCGCAGAAACTGGACGATTTGAAAAAGTCGATCCGCTCTTCTCATTTGGAAAACACCAAGCGCAAGTAAAAGCGTGCTGCTGATATGGCGGGGCAAGTTGAATACGCTAATGGAATAGATTGTTGGACCAACCGCATAAAATTCCTTTTGATTTTTACTTGATTGCTAGCTTGGTTTCTAGCTCTAGTTCTTTACTTTTTGAGGCCGAAAAGTATGCACCATATCTATGTGCTGGCCAAACCATTTTCTGCATCTTCCTGAGAGCTTTTAGATAGTTTGGCCAGCCAACGCGAAAGCGCTTAGTTACCTCTAATAACGCTGCTGCCGTTCGTGTTTTTACTGGCATCTTCGCCGTTAAGCAGCTTTGCAATCGGAGTTTTTACTTACACTTCATTTAGGCTTCGCTTAGGTATGTAATTAAACTTAACACAGCTCCCTGAGGATCGCTAATGACGCTAAATCGCCCGATATTGGGGATATCCGTTGGCTCAATAATGATCTTACCACCTAAGGATTTAGCTTGATTTGCACGGGTATCTACATTGTCTACGGTGATGTACCCTCCCCACATCGGTGGCACTTCTGATGCCTCGGGTGGATTTTGCATTATTCCCGCTACTTCCTGTCCATTTACCTTCGCCATGAAATATGGCATTTCGGATTCCGCTTTAGTTATTTCCCAGTTAAACATTGCTTTGTAAAATGAAGTTGCGGCTTCAATATCGGTTGTCATTAATTCATTCCAACTAAAGGCGCCATGTTGTGTCATTGGGTTGATGGTCGTTTCGCTCATAATTTGTCCTCTGTTTTAACCACTCAGAATTAAGTGTTGATGGAATTATAGCGGTACCCTACTGACAGCATTGTGTCAGTAGTCTTTTTTAACCGTCAAATATTTTCTGAGGATTAGGCAATATCTTTGCAATTAAATGACGGGTAAAAATCAAAGAGTCACGGACTTTCGCGTGTTATATTTTTGAATTTTAACGGTACATAACGAAAATGCCCAGTAATTTTGTAAGCAAACAACATATCATCTAAGCTAGGTCCGGAGCCTATATTATGGACGATCAAAGGATTGCCAGTCGCTCTAGAGTTTTTATCAGAGACTATGCCAATGTGAGGAAGATTACCAGCCAACATCCAAGTCACAATATCACCAGGTAAATAATCTTTCGCCTTATTGGATATTGGTAGGCTGTCACCGTACCTCGAGAAAAATACCTGTAGATTTGGTACACGTCGATGGTCAATATTTCTGTCTGTTTTATCGAGTCCCCATATTCGCTTTGAAGGATACTCATCGAATGAATTAGACATGTCCTGGTGTACTAAAACTTGAAGGTCAACTTCCAAAGCACGGTAAGTTCGGATCACGACGTCAGTACAGACGCCTATATTCGGTGGCACATCACCATTCGGATATGAGATCGAATAGTAAGAACCATCATAGGTAACATCCTTTGTAGTTCGTTCTAATGCAGCTTTGACTAGCTCTTTCTCAAAACTGCTTGCCAAACAAGATTGTGAAACGAGACACAATACTAACGCCAAGATCTTATGCATAGCTTGGTTCCCCGACATGACGCCTATAACCCTCAACAACTATCCTTAGGTAACTTTTGTATTACTGGTGCAATGACATCATCATACATCCTTTATGTCTCTTTGCAATGAAGGGCGTAAGCGGTGATAGACCTACAAGAATACACAAGCGTTGCGCACTCGTTTATACATAAGCGTTATTAGGCTAATTTAAACTCATGATAGGCCGACTTAAAGGTTATAATTACACGCTGTGGTTATAGTTCGATATTATTCTGATAGGTTGTACGTATAGGCTAGACGTATATGTGATAGCTATTTCCTATGCGTATAAACTAAACAACGCTAACCTTCGAAAAGAATCACTATTGCTATCGGTTAATACAACAGGTTAATCAACTGGTTTGTTTAACAGGCTATTACTACAGGCTACCTTCGCTAGATGTCTATTTCATTAAAGAGTCTTCGCCAACTATTGCAATCCCAAGTTGCGTTAATAGCTGTGTGTGTTGGATACATTATTGCACCGCTAGGTATGGCGTCAGTTAATGTCGCTATTCCAACTATTGCGATTGACCTAAAAGCCGACGCTATAAAAATTGGCTGGTTACCAACGGTATATATTCTAAGCACCGTCGCGTTTATGCTTCCGGTTAGCAAGTTGGCAGACATGTATGGTCGTAAAAAGCTCTATGTCTACGGGCTCGTATTAAATGCCTTAATAGCATTGCTTAGCGGCTTGACCAGTAGCATTGACTGGTTGATGTTTTATCGATTTATGCAAGGGGTTGCTGGCGCTATGATATTTGGAACTGGTATTGCCATTGTGAGTTCAGTTGCTTCTGCTAAGAAACGCGGTTTTGCCCTGGGGGTTGTTGCGTCCTGCGTATATATTGGATTAACCATAGCACCAGCGTTTGGCGGAATTATTACTGAGGAGTTTGGTTGGCGCTGGGTTTTCTATTGTCAGGTGCCTTTAGGTTTAATCCTTATTGTATACATAAGATTCATGCTTCACGGTGAGTGGAAGCGCGAACCGGCAACTCGCTTCGATTTTAAAGGCAGCTTATTGTTTATGCTGTTCACTGCCTCCTTTGTATTTGGCCTCAGTGAACCTACAACCCTTCTTGGTCTTTCATCGTTGTTGTTATCGGTTTTATCTATGGCTGTATTTATCATGCACCAAAGCAAGAGCCGAAAGCCGCTTATTCGTGTACAACTATTTAGAGAAAGTCCGATATTTAGTTTGTCTTTATCCGTTTCTTTTTTTATGTATGCGAGTAATTTTGCCACGCTGTTCCTGTTTAGCCTCTACCTGCAGTTTATCCTTGGTTACTCGCCGGCAGATACGGGATATATATTATTAGTGCAGGCGTTAGCCATGGCGGTTGTTGCTCCGTTTGCGGGGCGATTATCTGACAGGTTGGGACCGAATATCATTGCGATAACCGGATGCATGATTGTTTTGTTCGGTTTTATAATGCTTAACCAGATTGCCCTAGAGACTTCTGCAGAATTTATTGTAAGCGCCCTACTTATGATAGGTTTTGGTTTTGGACTATTTTCAACGCCAAATAATAGTGCCATTATGAGTTCTGTTGACCACAACGAGATTGGCGTTGCATCAGCGTCGATGAATTTGGCCAGAACGCTTGGTAATTTGCTAGGAATGAGTCTAGTTAATTTAATGATTCATTATTTTATCGGTGAAGTTGAAATATCGAAATCAGTACAAACTGAATTGATGCGAACGGTACTCACGGCGTTAAAAGTCTCGTTAGCATTTGTAGCCTGTGCAGTATTCTTCTCAATCATTCGATGGCGTGTGACTCCAAAAAGCTAAGTTTTGGAGTACTAGTAGCCCTAAGTTCAAGTTGCTGCTACGGGAAGTCTTGCTTTTCGAGCTATTTAACACCGAATCTATCCGGGATTACAGCGATGTAAGAGATATCTTACAAGAACTGTCGTCAGCTTCTCTTTTTGTGGATAGCAGCTAGGTTTTATAATGGCCGAATAGATTGAAAGGAGCTCAACATGCAACTAGAAAACAGAAAATACGGATACCTACCTGCGTCAGCATTTACTAGAAGCCAGCGAATAGTCATTGATGATGACGGATTTTATTTTAAAACACGTGAAAATGGTTTAATGGGTCCATTTCATACGGAAGCTGGGGCTTGTTTTGAAATGCATCGTTATGTGTTGGCAATCGAAATAGAAAATGACCTAAAGTCTCGGCACTATCAAAAACTGGCTTGATGGACTTCTCCATCAAGCTAGAACATAAGTTGTTAGGAGCTTTTCGTTGCATAAACGACAAATGAGAAGCTTTAAATATTCTTCGAGATTATCATTAACCTTTATATAACGGGGCGCTCAATTATGTCCCCAGTTATCTTCATCGTCATTATCGTTTGGCGATAAGCCAATATCTGAATTTTCAAGATCAACACCTAGCCCAAGTACGGTTCGGTTCGCGTAATTAAAATAGGCAATGACCTGGTTGGCTTCTAAGATTTTTCCATCATCCCACCCTGCTGTTCTTAATTGTTCAATCGTTGCTTTAGAAATCAGTGTGGGCGTCTTAGTTAACGTCTTTGCATAGTTAAACAAATGGCATTCGTTTTCGTCAAATACGCTGCTAAGATTGTCATTTTCCATGGCGTTTCTTACCGCTTGTGCTCGATTACTATCATTTAAGAGACGCTTATACCCCTGATAATGATGCTCAACACAATAACTGCAATCGTTTAACATACTAACGTAGACGCCTAACGCTTCAAGCAGTGCTTTCGGGTGCTCGTTTGCACTATGATGCAATACATTCTTATACAGCTTCATATGCCCTTCCAAGGTATGCGGTCTGAGACTGTGGGACATCAAAATATGATCGATTTTACCGCTGGGCCCTGCGACTCGCTTATAAATCTGCTTTAATTTACCTTCTGCATTGTCAAAATCAATAGTCTTAATCCATGCCATTTTTGCGCTCCCATTTATCGGTTATCTATTAGTATTCCATCGATTGCCAGCCTCAACATAGCAGCTAGCCTCTCCCTCTTGGTTAAACCAATCGATTAAAACCTAAAAATCTTAGAAAATACAATAACCAATTATTATGTACTGGTAAATGCTATTTGTCGTTGAAGACTGGTAAAAGTTCTAACGGTCTAGCTGACCACGGGGTAAACCGTAGCCGCTGATATCGCTAAAGCCGTTTGCATGAGTAGTTTTTGCAATCGATTTGTAAATGACTACTTAGGAATTATGCACGTTGAGTCAAGGTAGGAATGGATTCTTTTATATATCCAGAGCGGACAATAAGGCTATCGGATAGGTTAGATGAATCACATCGGTTATCTTTGTTGCTCGGCAAATAGAGCTCTCCGCAGTTGGAACAGGCGCATAGTTTAAGGCGTCGTTTTATGAAAGTTGTCCATTGATGTTTAAAGTCACTCATACCACCCTCTTCTTCATTAATATGACAAATAATCGTGAGGGAAATAATAGACTAATTAGTGAATATTTATAGCGATAAAATATTCATTTTTAGGAGAACTAATTCTCATTATTTACGGAGTGTTACGCTGATATTCTTCGCTGAGATGACTAGTGTTTTATTATCTCATTTTTCACTCGGCTGCGTGTAATTAACATCATTACGCTTATATTTTTAGCAGCCAATGAATGACTTAAGTGAACTCTGTAATAGCGTTAATCGGATATAGCATATTTTGTTAAATTGTCACCGTTTAGAAGCAGGCGTTTTCGATTAACTATAAAACGACTTCTCGCCCTCAGGCCTAGTCTTAAAACGCTTATGCACCCAAAAATAATCAGAAGGATCACTTCTAAGCTGTTGTTCAACTAAGCCGTTAAGTCGTGTGGCATCTGCTAGCTCATTTGCCCCCGGAAAATTTTCTAGTGCAGGATGAATGACAAGTTGATAGCTTTTTCCACCATCTACTCTTTTTTGAGTAAAAGGTATTACCTTGGCTCCAGTCAACCTAGTGAACTTTGTTGTAGCTGTTATGGTAGAGGCTGGTATACCAAAGAAAGGCGCAAATACGCTGGTTTTCTCAATACCATAATCCTGATCGGCGGCATACCAAACGACCTGATTTTTTTTCAAAGACTTAAGCATTCTTCTGGTATTTTGTTTTTGTATGAGTCCTGTCATATGGCGCAATCGCCCTCGAACCATAAAGTATTCTATCAATGGATTCTTATCTGGTTTATACATTCCCGTAATTGGAATGTGTTTTGCCAGTAGCTGCGTTCCTATTTCTAGGCTGGTCATATGAAAACCTAGTAGTATCACCCCGTTGCCTTCACTAATGGCCTTCTCTATATTGTTAAGCCCAGTTATTGTTGTAACCTTGTGACGAGAACTTAATGAGCTAAACCAGGCTGCACAGGTTTCAATTACGCCATGGCCGGTCATATAGGCGTTTTCGAGGATAAGGTGTTTTGTTTGTTTCTCGGTGAGTTCCGGAAAGCACAACCTCAAGTTTATCTCCACGATCTTTTTGTGTCGCGCATAAAGGTGGTAGAGAGTCCAGCCAAGTGATCGCCCTATTAGGCGTTGCACAGCCAGAGGTGAAACTGCTATAAGCTTTGCGATCGCGAACAATAACAAGCCTAACCAGTAGCGTGGACGCAAAAGGAAATAAAGTAGGTTTCTAGTTTCAAGTGTATTGTTGGTATCGGCTAGCAATGTCACCACCTAGCCATTAATGATTGTTTCATCTAACGCTTGTTCCTGCAGAGAGCTGTTACTAAAATGCCAGTTTAATCCGTTAGATGCTCTAGACCGTGGGATTTTTGTCATTGACTCATATTTCTGTCACCGAAGCAATACACAACGGGCTAGAAAGCGATAATTCGCCGGCAACACTAACCAAATTAACATCGACAGAACAAGTTAACATCGACAAAAGCGCTAGTATTAGCGTACATGCTTTACAGAGCTTAACGCCAGAATTACAGTGGCTCGCTAGTCCATAGTATTATGTCATTCTAGGTGAAAACAGGCATTATGGCATTATAGGCGAAAACAGGTATTATGAATTAAACGAAAGCCTAGTTACGGAGACAACATGACGCCATCTGACGTATACAGAATGCTAGAAGACAATAAGAGTGAGCGCGGAATCGAGAATTGGCTAAAACTAGAAGATACCAACGGGTTAAAAAGTTTTGGCATCGGCTTAACCAAACTGCGAGTATTAGCCAAAAAGATAGGCCGTAATCATACGCTCTCTCAAGAGTTGTGGAAGTCGGATATTTATGATGCTAAGACCATTGCACTGTTAATCGATGAACCTAAAAAGATAACTCGAGAGCAAGCTGAAAGGCAAGTAGAGCAACTGGATGTGGGTCTGCTAACCCATGTGTTTAGTTCTTGTGATGCAACCTTGGCAAAGTCTCCGCTCGCCTTTGAGATAGCAAATAGCTGGTTAGCCACTAATCACGATTTAAGGCGCCGTAGTGGTTACGGTTTACTCTATGAGCTTTCCAAGAATAAACGAAATATGAAGTTAACAGATGAGTATTTCTTACAGTGTATTTCTGATATCGAAGAAAAGCTATTAGCACCAAACGAGACGCCAACCATGAGAATGGCAATGGGCGGCGCTTTAATGGGGATTGGCAAACGTAATGCTGTACTAAATAAGCGCGCAACTAAAGTGGCAAAGGCTTGCGGACCAATCGACTTTAATGAGGGCGATAAGCGATGCGAGCCATTTGATCTGTTAAAACATCTAACCAATAAGACTCTGCTAAAGAAACTCTACCCATAAAAAAGCTGGTATAGGAATAAAAAATGAACCAGGAAGCATCACTTCTTTTTGGATTCGTTGCTAATACCTTACATTAGTAATTTTGAGCTTTACATTTTTTCACAGATTCCAACAAAAGCCGATTATTTTATTTCTCGCTAATTGGTTACACTTCTACTTAGTTTAAAAATTCAATTAAAATAAGCAGTCTATTGCAAAGACTTATCTATTCAAAATAGGTATCGGGCATAGCCACTAAAATTGAGGTTTTAATCGACTAACTTAACGTTACCATCTTACTAATCAAACTAAATCAATGGATGAAAATATGAATCACGCAAAGTTTACTTTATGGGTAATACTGATTATTACTTTAGGTCAAGGTTCAGTTACTCGCGCGAACGAACAGAGCCATACCATTACAATAGGGGTTCCAAGCTATCAAGAGCTTGATACTAGTGAAATGTTTAACATTAACGAGATTGAAGATAAGTTGGTTAATCAAATCGGATATCGATATAGGTTAACTGAACATCTTTCGGTTGGTGGTCAATGGACAGCGACGGGGTCTAGCAAGTTATCTTCGACAGCCGACTCCAGAGGGGCAGGTTTTGATTTTTCAAGCTTAGCGATAACCATAAACGGTCGCTACCCATTAGTAAAAAATCTGTTCATCGACGGCTTCGCAGGTATTGCCAACTCTAAAACCAGTTATGATGGTTTCGACCTAATCGATGGTGATATCTTAATTAGTGATAAAAAACATGCCAGCTCTACCAAAGCAACCTATGGCCTTGGTCTAGTCTATCAATTTGACAACTTTGAAATCGGTTTGTTAAGACAAAACCTCGCCATAAAGAATTTTGATCTACGCTTAACTTCTTTATCCATCGGCTACCGTTTCTAAGAATTAGCTGTCTATTGATTAGAAAAACATTAGTTAGATTTCTAATATTTGGACGCTAGTCAAATAAGACCCGAGGAAATACTTCTCATTTCATGGTGAGACTAGGAAGTATTCCTTGGTCGTTCGAGTTCTTTACTTGAGAACTTATATCTAAACTTAGCTATTAATCTAAGCAACCCCAACTTGTGTTAGAAGTTGAATCATTAGTGGGCGGAAATGCTACGTTTTCTATTTGTCTTTAGGTGCGATAGATACAGTATCGAAAGCAAAAGTATTGCGGTGACGATAGAAACGGCGCCCGCTAATCCTAGGGTTGATAGCCCGCTTACCGAGACCTCTGGTATAGCCGTTTTTGTCATCGTCATGGTAGCCGCGTACATGCCTGTATAATGCATACCACAAACCGCCACTCCCATGATTATGGCGCTTCCAAAGCGCTGCATTGGTCCTCTTAAATTAAACGCAAGCCAAAGAGCGACAATAGATGCAACGACGCCTATACCGACGGAGACTATGACCCAAGTATAATCGTAGGAAATCGTTGCAGGCATTCTCATTGCCGACATACCCATATAGTGCATGCTGGAAACCCCTAACCCAGCTATTAGGCCTCCTAGCACCAGGCTTGTTTCACCTAGAAGGTCACGGCCCGCAATAACTAGACCTAAACTAACAAATACGATAGCCACTACTGCAGACAGGAAGGTTAAACCTAAGTCAAACTGGATTGTAAACGGCATATTCATCGCTAGCATGGCGATAAAATGCATCGACCAAATTGCACCACCCCCTAAAGCGATGCCCGCTGATAACACCCAAAAACCAATGGCCTTTTTATCTGCTACGGGAATTCGAATAGCCAATTGCAACGCGGTAAATGAACCGAGCACGGATATGATAAATGATAATGAAACGAGAAATAGGTTATACGAGCTACTCATAGATTCCATATGCGTTTTTCCTCTGTGGTATTAGTGAAACTCAAACGAACAAGATGCCTGACCGTGACTACGGCAGGAAAGATTTTCGACTCGAGTATTTTTGGTTGATGAAGATTGATGCAGAAAACCAGTCATAAAACCTTTACAAAAATCACAGTGACTGTGTTCATTGGCTGGGTTGCAAAGTTTGTTATTTTCAATAGAAATGACTTGGTTCGTACAACTAATTTTACCAAACGGCTTTAGCGCTTCGCTCAGCATACGCTTAAGCGCTAGCTCCAGTTTAAGTGGTTTGCCAAAGGCAAACTCTTCTAAATAAATGGCTTTCCCGAGCTCGTAACCCAGTCGATAGTTGTCGTTACTACCATGTTCATTGTGATGTTTTTGTGCAAAAGAGAAAACGATTGACTCTAAAGAATCATAGTTGTCTAAAATTTGATTCACTGTCGCCTCAACTTCTTGTTTAAGATCTTCTTGTTCGGCTTGCTTTAAGTCAGTTGACCCTTTCTCTGTCCCATCCTCCGGCTGTTGATAAAGGATGTCTGTACAGCCCTCAATGTTTAATAGCTCGCTTTCTATTGATGGCGGTAAAGGTAGCTCGCCGTCAGATAAATACAGTTTTAGATAAGCCTTGCCATTACCAGCACACTTTCCGTATTCGTTTTTATCTATCGTGTAATGATGTTTATTCAAACACCTGTATACGTTTAATAGGATTCCAGAATGATCATTAATAACAAGATACAGCATCAATTTAAAGGCAGTGTTAGTAGTTGGTAGCAAAAGTATAGTTAAACAAATTAACCTATTGCGACCTCGATTTGAGATTAAAACAAAGAAATCAGGTGATGTTAACAATGACTCAAGAAAATTCCTTAGACCGTTTTATTTTAAAAAATGAGATAAAATCTCAGACGAAAATATTTATTAAAATAGTGTACGGAATAGTTGTTAATATTTTCTTTTTTCACTAATAATAAATACAAGCGTCAGCTTTTAATTATATTTTTGTGCTAAACAGGAATGATGTTAATTATGAAAGTACTGCTATTGTCTTCTGCCTATAATTCCATGTGTCAGCGTATCCATCGAGAACTAGGCCTGCTAGGTTTTGATTTGTCGATCGAGCTATCCTCCGACCCGATGGTTATGCGTGAGCATCGTGATCGTTTCTCTCCTGATATTATTGTTGCCCCCTTTCTTAAACACCGAATACCCAATGATATTTGGCTGCATACTATCTGCCTTGTTGTACATCCGGGCGTATATGGCGATGGTGGTCCATCTTCTTTGGATTGGGCCATATTAAATAAGGAAAAAGTTTGGGGCGTTACGTTGCTACAAGCGAATCAAAACCTGGACGGCGGGAAAGTTTGGTGCAGTCGAAATTTTACCATGCGTTCAAGTAACAAGTCGAACATATACCGTCGTGAGGTTATGGCAATCGCTTCCAAAATGGTTAAAGAGAGTGTGTTATTCTTCCAAAAAAATCACACGGCTAAACCTTATACGCCGCAAAGTATAGATACATCCAAAGTGGGTTGGAAACCTTATATGAAACAATCAATTCGAAAGATTGATTGGCAGTTAGATAGCGCTGACACCATTGTTACTAAGATAAACTGTGCTGACAGTTCACCCGGCGTGCTTGGCGAAATCGGTGGCATAGACTGCTATTTCTACGGTGCTTTTTCCGACAAAAAAACGCGTCAAACGGTTCAGCCAGGGAAGATTCTTGGACATAGAGCGGAAGCTATTCAGGTAGCTTGTAAAGATGGAACTATTTGGATTAAGCAGCTTAAACTAGCTAACAATTATGATAATGACAAAGAGCGGGCTTTCAAACTACCGGCAATACGAGCGCTAGCCAACTCAAAAATCGAGCTAAATCTTCCGCCAATTACTTCAAAACGAAAGCGTGAGATTCACGCAAAAGTAAGCGGTGAGATTGGCTACCTTTACTTCGATTGTTATAACGGCGCCTTAAACACGGAACAATGTATTAATTTCTTAGCTGAGTACCGCCAGTTAACTCAGGATTCAACGATTAAAGTCATCGTTCTTATGGGAGGAGAAGAGTTTTGGTGCAATGGAATACATTTAAACTGTATAGAAAATTCGCCAGAACCTAACAAAGAATCCTGGAGAAATATTAATGCGATAAACCTCATCGCGGAAGCAGTGATCACGACAACAGACAAAATAACGGTGGCAGCGCTTCGCAATAACGCTGGAGCCGGCGGTGCGATATTAGCGCTTGGTTGCGATTATGTTATAGCCCGGGATGGAATTGTT
>CAJQOL010000053.1 GCA_905479925.1 uncultured Kangiellaceae bacterium
TAGTTTTGGATTTGCCCAGTGGCTACGAGCAACCCGACAGCCCCATGTCCATCGGAATAGTGGAAAAGCTGTTTGAGCCTTGGCGAGTTCTTTTCCACCCGATGGACGCTATCAAAAGTTTCGATATACCTTTAAGTCATAAAATTCTACAAAAACTCCCATTCGTGCTCGTTTCAACGAAAGAAGCTTTTGCATACTATTGTCTTCTAACAAAAGTATGTCGCAGTCAGAGCGCAGCGCTGCGAAATAGGTATTTGGAAATGATTAAATTATCTAGAAAATCTCCCTCTCCCTAGCCCTTAGTATGCCCCGCTTCTTGGGTACTCCCGGAGGGAAGAGGGAACAACAAAACGTCTGCTTCGGGAACTTTTGAGACGACTGTAGAACGTCTACGTTTAGTCGAACTGATCCATCACAATCTGTGATTCTTGAATCACCTTAAAGTCGGGTAGTACGATAAAATCTAGATTCAAATTCAAAAATGTCAGATGAAGTCTGAACAAATACATTTTAATAAACTCTATGGGACTGTTCTAAAACTCTCTACGGGGCTGATCCAAAAATCTCCATGGGAATGTCACGAATCGCATTAAGGCGTTAATTCATTGACGGACCTAAGCACCCAGTTAGTATTCTCTGCTTCATTCGCTTTTTCAGCCCCATTGGTTATTGATGCTTAATGCGCTTTCATGGTGCATAACTCGGTCTGTAACAGCTCATTTTTACCAAAAAAGAGCAAGTGCTGCTATGAATGGGGGGCTAAAACAACAAATTTTAGGCATTAGTATTGCAGTAAGTCGGTTAAGTATACTTATTGGATTTTTGAATGGCCGGATTAGTTCCTATTAGAGGGCTTCGTTCGTTTTGCATTGCTGCCCAATGCCTCAGTTTTAAAAAAGCTGCGGCCCGGCTGTATCTAACACCTTCCGCGGTTAGTCACCAAGTAAAGCAGCTAGAAGAACAATTAGGTTTTGCCCTGTTTGAACGTAAAACTCGATCTATTGAATTGACTCAAGTAGGTAAACAGTTTTATAAATCCGTTTGGCCGATTGTTTCTGAGCTAGAATCAACCATTAGCGAGTTTACTCAAAGTAAAGAAAATATTACCTTAACCATTAGTATGCCTGAGTTTTTCGCCAGTGAGTTATTTGTGCCGCGACTTAACGAATGGGCTGAATTACATACCGAAATTAACCTTCAACTGGAAACCGTTAAACCCGGCCAGTTACCTAGTAAACCCAGTGATTTGTCGGTCGTTTTGTCAAACGGCATCCCTGTTGCCAGCGTCGTACATGACCTTTTCCCGTTGCGCTATGTGCCTGCATGTAATCAAGCCATCGCTGAAAAGTGGGATAAACGTGGAAACGAAGCGTTGAATTCAGTGCCACTTATTCTGCATGAAGCAAGACCTTGGGCATGGCATCAATGGGCAGATCGCGCGATGATCGATAATTTCGACCCCCGTCAGATCATACAATTGGACTCAATGTTTGCGGTCGCAAGAGCCGCTCAAAAAGGCATGGGTATAGCACTTATTCCAATGCCCATAAGTACTTCATGGTTTGAAGATGAGCTATTGTTCAAATTGTTCGATCACGAACTAGAAACCAATGATCGTTATTTCCTCGTTCAAAATGAAGACGTCCAGCATCAGCATGCACTAGCAACGTTTGTTAATTGGGTGAAAAAGACCTATGAGAACTATGGATGAATTTAATTCATCTATTGGTGTGATTCTTATCGTTTGTCGCGGTGCGCAAATCGGACTAAATTAACACTGCCAGCGAGATAAACGTTGCCCACAACCCCCTAAATACGAACGAGGAAATAAATCATGAAAACGAGCAGTAAGAAAATAGGTCTATTATTAACAGCCCTTTTAATTAGTTTTAATAGTGTTGCTGAAACAAAACCACTGCGTCTTAAATTGGCCGTTGTCGAATACGCTACAGGCTCTAAAGAGATTATTAAAGGCGATTATGCACACGGCTTGAAAAAGCTGGAAAAAGCCCAGCCGAGTAAACGGGCAAAATTTGATATTGCTACTGGTCTTTGTGCCGCAAAGGTAATGACTCGTGAGTTCGAAAAAGCGAAACCTTTTTGTAATCAAGCGATTGATGTTTATAAAGGAAGAACCAGCAGTAAATATCAGTATCTTACCTCTATCGCATACAGTAACCGAGGTGTCGTTCGATTCAAACTTGGTGATGCTATTGGAGCAACGGATGATCTGAAACTAGCTGCATCAATCGATGAAAATTCCATCGTAATGAGCAATTTAGACTTCTTACAGACGCATTTAGACGCAGCTGTTAATCAGTCCCTACAAGTGGCCAGCGAGTGATGGTTAGTGGCAGCACCGTTCCGAGAAAAGCTCAAAGTTACCAGACAAAGATTAGATTCAGTTTGATAAAGCTTATCCGGAACGGATGTCACTATTGTTAGTGGTTATTTTTCTCCCTTCACTCTCTATTATCTACTCTCTACCTCCATCGCAGCCTATCCAGACCAAAATAGTTCAAACTAAACCTGTCGCATAGCAAAAGCAACTTATGCAGCAATCAGTATTGGTACTAAGGTTTGCGCTAGCCTTCGCTATTAAGCGGCCAACCTCCAATATAATTGATAAGCTATCGCTAACTTGTTAGGCTTAAACTAAAAACAAGCGCATGAAAGTAACCATCAAATGCGACTCCCCAGTTAAACAAGATAGGGAAAGTAAATCGATGAATGAAATAGATAACAATAATCAATTATCACTACCGATAAAAAATGGCTTCAGACTTCGCGGGGTAGATATTACTCGATTGGAGACTTTTACCGACGCTGCATTTGCTTTTGCCGTAACCATGTTGGTAATTGCCGGAGATTCTATTCCTACCAATTACCAAGCATTGGTCGACTCGCTAAAAGATATTCCTGCTTTTGCTGCGGGAATAGCGATGCTGTTATTCATATGGTACGGACATTTGCAATGGAGCCGAAGGTACGGACTTGAGGACGGACCATCTATTGTCCTCAGCGGAGCACTAGTGCTTTCAATTTTAGTGTTTGTTTACCCATTAAAATTAGTCTTTGCGGCGATGTTCGCTTTTTTTAGCGGTGGAATTTTGCAATCTGCTTTTGTGGTGACTACTCCGCAGGAAATGATAGGGTTGTTTATTTTTTACGGTTGCGGTTTAACCATTACCTGTTGGAATATAGCGCTTTTGTTTTATTATGCGCTTACACAACGAGAGCTGCTTAGTCTAAACGAGCGAGAAATTTTTGAGACTAAAGCGACAATAGCCTCTTGGATGTTGGTTTCGCTTCCAGCGTTTGCTTCCGCTATAGCGGCTTGGTTACTGCCGGCTAATTTTGCGATTTGGAGTGGTTTTCTTTATTGGTTATACCCCATATTAACGCCGCTATTTGCTCGAAAAATTGATGCAAAAAGAAAACGGATTTTTTGTAGTGATGATATAGAGTAGATATGGTTAATTATTAAAGAGAGGGCGTTAATAGTGACAATCATAAAAGTTATTAAGTACTGCGTGGTTACCATCGTCATCATGGGCATGGTTGCGTGCTCACCTAGCGGATTGATAAGAAAATCAGGCTATTCCTTGGAAGTAAAAGAAATCAATGGAATCAAGCTATATAAGCGAGGTGAATATAAGAAAGCTTTTGAGTTACTCAAGGTGCCTGCCACATGGGGATATAAAGGTTCTCAATATGCGATCGCTTTTATGTTCCTTAAAGGACAATACGTAGAGCAGTCGACGTTATTAGGAATGGCTTGGTTGGGGGTGGCTGCAGAGGCAAAAGTGCCGGAGTGGACTCAGCAATATAATGACTTCTATAACGCTGCATCAGCAGAGCAACAGCAGAAAATTGATAATAAAGTAACAGAATATATTGGAAAATTTGGTATGGAGGCACAACATGTTACCTGTAGTACTCACATTGTTGTTGGTACTCGCTCGCATAAGGTTGACTGTCATAAATATGACCAAGTCGCAACTCTCTATGAAATAGAGCTATCTGAGTCATCGAATTAAATTTCGTTGACCCCGCATAGACTTAAACTAAAAAAGAGAGCAAGGCTCTCTTTTTTGTTGCTAGCATTTTTATCTCTACCGGCTAAATGGACTATCTGGTCGATAATTGCTAATTGCTAATTGCTAATTGCTAATTGCTAAAGGCTTTCTAACAAATAATCTCTTCTAAATCTCGTCGGCAATCTCAACTAATAACGATTCATATTTTCTCGCTTTAATTTCAATATTTCTAATCGCTTCTTGGTTTATTTCCGGCATTTTTACCTCAATATCTCGCATTTCTTTTTCTAGCTTAGACATTTTTTCCTCAAGAACTCTTGAAGCCTCAGCCAGCTTGTCTGACATTTCAGCTAGACCATCGGAATCAAATTCAATAGATTCTATTTTTTGCTCGAGTTTTTCCGCTTCCCTTTCCATTTTCTCAGCTACCCGTTCCATTTTCTCAGAAAACTCTTCCATTCCTTTGGTGCCTTCCTCTATTTCCGCTTCTAGCGAATTGATCGATGTTTCTAGCTTAAGGATTTTCTGCTGTTGCTCTGGGGATAGTTGATCAAAAGTGAACGATTTATCGTTAACTACATAGATGCGTTTACCATCATCGTTTCTAATGGTTACCACTCGGTTTTCAGAATGGCTGCTATATTCCTGTTGATTTCCAGAGGCTTTCGAGTGCTGACAGGCGCTTAACGCACCACACATGAGCAAAGTTGCAAACATTGAAAGGCTAGGTTTAATCCATTGTTGTTTAATCATGATAAATGTCTCTTCTGTTTTGAATATTTGTTAAGTCGACAGCTGCCATAAAATAGTTTGAAAATAATCACAAATAACAAAATAACATCAAAGATAGTTGCTTGCTGCAGGAGCCTGGCGGGTTTGCCCCGTTGATACGCTGCTGTAAGTTGTTTTAGAAAAGCCCCAAAGGTTTAGCCTGATTGAGCTTTTATTGTTAAACTCGCATTTCTACCCAATCGAGAAACCTTGAGTCGAGCGTTTACAGAACCATTTGTTCTGGGGTCCCAACGATTTTGACTCTTTATTGAGTAATAACCATGTCATTAGAGCAAACACTTCGCGATAGACTTGAAGAATTTGTAAAAAGAATTGAAAAGAACACTAAATCCTATATCGGTTATCCCGTTTCAAAGGATTTTGAATATTCCGAACTAGCAGAGTTGCTTAAATATCCGCTCAATAACCTCGGAGATCCCTTTGTCGACTCCACTTGGAAGGTGGATAGCCGAGAATTTGAAAGGGAAGTGATTGAGTTTTTTGCTGAGTTATTGAGGGCGCCGGAAAATAACTGGTGGGGATATGTCACCAACGGCGGTACAGAAGGCAATCTATACGGACTTTATTTAGCTAGAGAGCTGTATCCTAAAGGAATTTGCTATTTTTCTAAGGAAACTCATTATTCCGTTGCCAAAAACCTACATTTGCTTAATATGCGCCATATTATGATTCGTACCACGGAAAATGGCGAAATCGACTACGATGATCTTAAGGAAACGATTCGAATTAACCGCGAGTCTCCGGCCATTATTTTTGCCAATAGTGGAACAACCATGACCGAGGCTAAAGATGATATTTCAAAGATATCAGGGATATTGGACGAGTTTTCTATCGCTAACCGTTATATTCATTCGGATGCCGCTTTATGCGGTGCGATCAATCCGTTTCTTGAGCCAAGACCCAGTTATGATTTTGCTGATGGTGCAGATAGCATTTCGATCAGTGGCCATAAATTTGTCGGTTCGCCTATTCCCTGCGGTATTGTAATTGCCCGCAAAGACAACGTTGATCGAATCGCTCGCTCCATTGCTTATATTGGCTGCCTCGATACCACGATTACTGGTTCCAGAAACGGGTTTACGCCAATGGTGCTTTGGTATGCGATTAAGAAATGGGGCAAAGAAGGGCTCGCGAAAAGGGCACAGCACGGTCTATCGACGGCGGAGTACGCAGAAAAACAGTTAAAAGAAATCGGTATCAACGCCTGGAGAAATCCAAACGCGATAACGGTGGTTTTGCCCGAAGTCCCTAGCGCCGTTAAAGAAAAGTACCAACTTGCGACCGCTAATGGCATTACTCATTTGATCTGTATGCCAAATGTTCAAAAACAAGATATCGATAATTTCGTCAAAGATTTAAAAAAGGAATTGCAATAACATGAGAACGATTACTATTGTGGCCCAAGACCGATTAGGGCTCATGGCAGATGTAACTGAGTTGTTGGCTGAGTCGACCATTAATATAGAAAGTATTGAAGCGAGCAAAGTTGATTCAACCGCGTTGATTAAGATAATTTCTGACGATGCCGATACCGCTTATACCTTGCTTGTTGAAGCCGGGTTCCACGTTGTATCTCAGGCCGGATTGTTAGTGCGATTAAAAGACGAGCCTGGCGCACTTGCGAGAGTGTCTAGAACACTGGCCGAAAATGATATCGATATCAGAGGGGTCAATATTGTTGATCAGCACGACGGTTATGAGTTGGTAGCAATCAGTTGTTGCGACTCGAATAAAGCCAAAGAAGTACTGTCTGATATTGTTGTTTAATATCGTCTTTTAACACGGGCTGCAGATATTTCCATTTGATTGTCTAGCTCTATTAGTCGAGCGTTAACCGTCGAGCTCTAATTGCTGGGAGTAACTAGCACCCACAAATACTAACGTTTGCTTCTGCGGCATTGTTTTTCTCGCCAAAGTTGGCGTATAAGTTTTATTAGTCCGTCGTTTAATCGCCCAAATATATTTTCTATCGCGTTACTAAAATGAGTTGCATCGGGTGATGCGATATTTAATACTCATTTCAAATTTACAGAGTTCCAGCTTGCTTGAAGTAATATCTCAGAAATAACCAGCCAATCTATTCCAAATGTCGTTAGCAGTCCAAAACTAGTCGTATTTGTACTATTTCGTTAGTCTCAATTTTCCTAGGATTAAGGTACCAAGAGGGTTGTCTGGTACAGGTTGTAAAACTAATCAAAATAGGAAATTCTAATGAAAATAAAAAATCTATTAGCGATACTCGCTGCGCTTGTGTTCTCTGCAAGCGTTTCGGCGAAACAACACACGGGGCTTGAAATCAAAGTTAATCCTGTTAAGAGCAGTATTGGCAATGATGAGGATGTAACGGTCAAAGTATCAATTAAGAACCGAACCGGTGAAAAAATTGATATCTTACGTTGGTTTTTACCAGATAGTGATGGAATCTTAGAAGAGGGGATCTTTAAAGTCACTCGTGACGGTGAAGCGGTTGACTATATGGGTCCACATTATAAGCGTCAAGCTGCGACTGTCGCGGACTACGTTCTTCTAAAGCCAAATCAAAAGCTAAACTTCCAGGTTGAGTTATCAGCGATATATGATTTTTCGGTAGAAGGTGCTTATCAAATTAGCATGGATACCGGCAATTTTGAGTTGTTTGGTTTAAGCAAGCCGGGAAAAAGCAACAATCAAAATCGTAATACGTCTATGAAGAGTGACCTTGCTGCTGATATTTACGTGACTAAAGTGGTTGCGCGCAAGGGTAAGCCATGTAACCCACGTAAAGAAGACTGTGGCGGTGATGGCGGCGGTGGTGATCCAGTCGGTGATGTGTCCTTTACTGGTTCTTGTTCAAACTCTGAACAAAATACCATTCTTTCAGCATTAGCTGCGGCTAAAGATATGACGAATGATTCTGTTAGTTACTTAAATGGTAATGCAGGTAGTCGCTATACCACTTGGTTTGGTACGTATAGCAATAGTCGTTGGAATAAAGTGTCAGGTAACTTTGATGCAATAAAAGACGCGTTGGACAATGAGCCTAAGACTTTCGATTGTAAGTGTAATCAAAGCTATTTTGCCTATGTTTATCCAAACCAGCCTTACAAAATTTACCTTTGTCGTGCGTTTTGGAATGCTCGTTTAACGGGTACTGATTCACAGGGCGGTACTATCATCCATGAAATGAGTCACTACAATGCAGTAGCTGGAACTGATGATATTGTTTATGGTCAATCGGGGGCCCAGAACCTAGCGGACTCCGATCCAAATGGTGCGACAAACAATGCCGATAGCCATGAGTACTTTGCGGAGAATACGCCTAACCTAGACTAGATTTATTTCTAAATAAGTTAGCTCAATATGACAAGCTGAACCTTATGGTTCGGCTTGTTTTGTTTTACCTCAAGATAAATTAGCTGGCTAATCGTTAATCGCTAATGGCTATCGGCTCTAAATCGTAATATCAAACAATTGACTCTAAATAAGAATATCAGACAATATTTTTCAGGTAGGTCAAACTATATTCATCGGTTCTACGTCATAAAGGTTTTGAAATGAAATATAATTTGGAGTTTTCTTAATGCAAGCCAATAAATTTAGCTGTATGGCCGTTCTATTCTCAGTTGTCCTATTGTTTA
>CAJQOL010000054.1 GCA_905479925.1 uncultured Kangiellaceae bacterium
TTTATTACTAGCCGAATGGGTTCCATAGAAGACAATACTTCGGGGGGAACCTATGGTTATAGAATGTCAAAGTGCGCATTGAACGCTGCTGGAAAGTCGTTTTCTCTAGACTTAAAAAGCCGTGGTATATCGGTCGCATTATTGCACCCTGGTTATGTACAGACTGAAATGGTTAATTTTGGTGGAGAGATTTCCGCGGAATTGTCGGCGAGCAGGTTGTTGGACAGAATAGAGGAGCTAGACATTTCTAATAGTGGCGCCTTTTGGCACAGTAATGGAGATTCTCTTCCGTGGTAACTATTAAGTCGCTAGCAAGGTCTATAGGGCCTACTAGTAAGGTTTATAGGGCTTAAACGTCCGGCGAAATGCATGCAACAAACAGCTAGTGGAGTCTAAATTAGAGTACTTGAGTAAAACTGACGGGTATTTCAGCTAAACTGGTTATTGTCTTCTATACTGTTTGATAGACCATTCAAATTTGACTGTCGCTATCTAATGCTAATTTGACGGCGAATAAACCAAAGGAATACATTCTCATGGCTATTTCATTGAGACAAAAACAATTGGTACAAGGCAGCTTTGCTAAAGTTGTGCCAATCGCGGATACTGCGGCGACTATTTTCTATGACAAGCTATTTGAATTTGCACCTCAGGTTCGTTCAATGTTTAAGTCGGATCTTAGTGAGCAAAAAAAGAAACTAATGACAGCTTTAACCGTTGCAGTTAAAGGCCTTGACGACATACCCAAGTTAGTAAAAATTCTACAAAATTTAGCCGAAACCCATGTTCAATATGGCGTTAAAGCGGAACATTTTTCACCGGTGGGGAATGCTTTATTGTTCGCTCTGAAACAAGGTTTGGGGGATGAGTTTGATCAAGAGCTAAGGGAAGCTTGGATTGCCGTTATTCATGTCGTTGCAGATACCATGAAAGCACATTCCTTCCCAGAATAAAGCCTCGGCTGCTGATGGATGTCTAATGCCCGATAGAATCGGGCATTGATTTATTAACTACAGGTTTTCTAAAACGTTTTCTGCGCTAGAGACTTCAAACTCACCAGGACCCTCAATAAACAGGTGAGTGACGGTTCCATTATCGATAATGGCAGCAAAACGCTTGCAACGCTGTCCCATTCCAAATCCTGAACCGTCAAAATCAAGGCCTAAAGCTCTTGAAAAATCACAGTTACCATCCGCTAACATGGTCAATGCCTCAGCGTTGCTTGCTTTGCCCCATGCGCCCATGACGAAGGCATCATTGACTGACATACAAACGATTCTATCGACACCCTTAGCTTTGATGTCGTCGGCTTTTACTACAAAGCCTGGTAAGTGTGCTTGTGAACAAGTTGGAGTGAACGCGCCCGGAAGGCCAAATACAACACTTTTTCCGTTAGCAAAAAGCTCAGCGGTATCTGCTTCGCTGGCTTCTCCGCCAACAACAACTTTTACTTTTGCGCTAGGAACAGCGTCATTTACTTGAATAGTCATAATTTTTCCTTGTCTAAATGTTTATTAAGATTCGCTGTCAATCATAGTCATTTATCAAATAGATTGCTATTAGAATTAACCAAGTTAAATACTGGGTTATTTGTTTTAACTATATATCTTGATAAGAAAATTTTCACGACTCATTTTAGATTTACGGTTGGTTACAGGGAGAGTATTTGAGATTGCTTGATAAGCGTATAGCCTCAGCGACAAGCGCACTCTCTGCTTTCAATTCTCCAAATAGTTTCAGCTGGCCCAACCAAAAATTTAACAGTTCTGAATCATGAAGCATCAGCTTTTGCGCCTTAATGGCTAAATTGCTACCGGCCATCGTTTTCTTGTACTCTTTTTCAAGAGTATCACGAAATCTTTTATCGTCGTTTATGTCTAGTGCCGCACGTTGTAGTGAGACGCCATAGCTGTACTCTATTCTACTTCTTGCACCATCGGTTATTCGCTTTCCCGCGTCGTGGCAGAGCTGGCCGATATCTGCTCTTGAGGTTGATAGGTTCTTACAGGTTTGGATGACGGGTCCAATCGGCGTAAGACCAGTTCCAGCGGCAAAACCGATTGCTGGGCCAATTCTTATGGCTGGATTGTATATTTCTGCTTGTAAAAGTGCGCGGTCAAAAAGCTCGATGTTTTCGGCCCAATAATCATTATAATTTGGTGAAGCTGAGATCTGCTTGAGGGCGACAAGCGCTTGCTCTAGGTCTTGGTTGTTTAGGTCAATGGCCGCTTTTCTAAGCCATACTGCGCCGTTAGATTGGTTTGCCCCCAGTAGCGAGTCGATGAGTTTTTCATTGCAATAAGACTCCGGTTCTTTTGCTACGCAACGAGATAATAGATGAAAGTCTAGTAGTGGGCGAAAGGGGAATTCACTACGTAAATCATAGAGAGCTTGTCCTACATCAGTTTCTTTGTTTGTAAAAGTGGCGGATAGTGCATTAGCAAGACGACCAGTGTAGCTTAGGTCGGCCTTAAACATATCGCTTTGTTTTGCTGCTTTATATTTGATGAGAGACGGCTCATCGTCACTGAAGGCTCGACTGTCGCAGTTTACAATATAATTACTTTGTACTGTTTTGTTATTTGATTCTTCCAAAGTCCGAGAAATTGTCTCTAGATTTTTATCCGGAATGCTATCAAATGGCGATAGCTCTTCTGATGCAAGTTCTGTCGAATCATCGGAAACAGAGTTTGTTTGCAGGTTGCTAGTGCTTTTTTGTTGAGAAAACCAATGAAGGCATATAGCGACTATCAGCAATAAGAGTGAAGCCGCAGAAATTACATAGAGCCACTTTTTCTGATTCAAAGGTGACAAAGTCATCCGTTCCTGTCTGGTTTTTGTATCGAACTAATTTACGAGAGGTTGAGCTTTTGTTTTAAAACCGTCGAACTAACGTTTGGCGTATAGTCAAAATACACCATGTCGCAGGTTACTGGCGGGTATTTTCCTTTCCAATCAGAGCCTACTGAAATGGCATCAATATTATATTGAGTGACAATATTTTGCTTATTTTTATCAACTTGTGGAATGACTTCATCCACATATTTATTGGCTTCTAGAATTGAAATGCGCTCTTCAAATGGTAGCAAGGGAGGCCGCCCTTTAGATTGGATAATGACTTCGTCGGTTGAGACGCCTACGATCAGGTAGTCACAAAGTGCTTTGGTTTTCTTGAGGATGTTTAGGTGCCCTTGATGGAATATATCGAAACAACCCGAGGTGTACATACGGTGATACTTCTTGCCTGATCTAAGGGGACGTTCATCACTGTGAGCCGAAAAATCATTGCGCAGTGTTTTTAATAACTCTGTGCGGTAAACATCGTCGAGGGCGATATCACTCGCGAGGTCTGGCGGGTTAGGCCACTGTTCATCGGAAAAGCTTTTATCGCAAAACTCGACTTCGTGTCGATATCGCGGGATCACATGAAAATGAACCGCTGGATCTACCATCATTAACATAAGGTAGTTAATTTTGCTGAAGTTAAAACGTTTAGCTAATACGTGCTCTATATGCGAGGCTATCAGTCTTTGTTCTACCGCGGCACCGTCAGAAATTTCGGAGTATTGAGTAACGTTTTCTCGACAAATTAGAATCAGCGAACCAATGGTCGGTTGACCAGGTCTTAGAAGGACATGCCAAAATTGGTAACTTTTAACCAGCGATTCTGGATATCCGAACTTCTCTAAGGTTTTATTTGGCATAAGAGTCTTCTTAATTAATGAATCATTAGGTTTATTGATAATTCGCAAAACGATTTAGAGCACAATTTTAGGCAAGTATCTAACCACCGTCCAGAGATATGGATGTTAAAATGCTAATAGATGGACTAAAATTGGCGTTTTAGGTCGATGAGCTTTATTGATGTTTGTTATTTTTGATACGGTCAATGTCTACTATATTCCTCAATTCCAGCCTATTTTCGAGGAGTTGCAGCGAAAAGGACACAAAGTTGCTCTTGTATGCTACAAGAATAAGAATAAGAGTGAAACATTTGAGACTGTTATTAAGAAGCTCAATATAGACTATTACTGGGTTGAGGACGACAGGGCAGCGGCAGAAAAGTATCAGTCTCTGAAGCCCGATTGGATATTTTTTGGGAAGGGGTTTGACTATCTGGGCCTAGTCCATCAAGCAAGCAAGACCGTTCAAATTGGTCATGGAGTAGGACCAAAACCAAGTTATTATCATAAGTCATCGACGCCGATGACCGTTCGTTTTATGGAAGGTAAGTTACGACTAGACAAAATTCAAACCTTGTACCCTAATGACAAGTTTGTCCAAGTCGGTTTTTCCAAGTTAGATCCGATGTTTAAGCAAACCGAAGCTGGTCTTGATTTTAACGAGTTGGGATTAAAAGAAGACAAACCAACTATTTTGTATGCTCCGACCTTTAACCCCAGTTCACTAGAACGATTCCCAAATGACTGGCCGCAAGACTACTTGGATTATAATATCCTAATAAAACCCCATACCTTTACCTATACCAGAGCGCAGTATGCCGGCCAAAGAAAAAAGCTTTCCAGGTGGGCAGAATACAACAATGTCTATGTGGCTAAAGAGGATGAATTATCGTTATTACCGTTTATGAAAAATGCAGATATTCTGTTAAGTGAAGCTTCTAGTACGCTTTTTGAGTTTGCTGCTTTAGGTAAGCCCGTTATTGTTTGTAATTTCTTTAAACTTAAATGGTCCTATCGAGGTATATTTCGATATCGTTTTGAAAAGCGTTTTGGAAAAGACAATGTGTTGTATAAAGATATCGGTTACCACGTCAACTCATACAAACTGTTGAAAGAAGCGGTCGAACAACAGCTAGCGAGTCCTGAAGAGTACAGTGAGCAGCGGTTGCAGTATACTTTTGATCATGTCGGGCCTACGGATGGTGAAGCTTCCGTCAGAATAGTCGATTACTTAGAATCTCATTAGCACTGCTTTTGCGCTGATAAAAGCAATAAGTTCAGTACTTAAGCATTGTTACTTAACGTGAGCTTAGGTTATTTAGAATGTTGTAAAGCGTCTTTTGGTACACACAGGGCAACAAGAATTACAGCTAGTATCGCAAGTATTGAAACGATGATTATGCTGGCGGGAATGTCTACCAGGTCAGCAATAACACCTGTTCCAATGGCGCCGATAGCATAGCCTAAATCACGCCAAAAACGATAAACACCTAATGCCGACGCTCGCCACGTCGGTCCAGCAAGATCTGAAACCAATGCGAGTAAGGTAGGATAAACCATCGCGGTACCTAAACCGACTACCGCGGAAGACATAAAATATCCCCAGTAACTTTCTGCGATTACAAAACCAATTAACCCGACGCCTTGTGTCAACATACCGGCGGCAATGATCAATTTACGACCAAGCTTGTCAGAAAGGGGGCCAAAAATGAGCTGAGTGGTGCTCCAAACGATAGGATAAACGGCGACTATTGCGGCGATATCTACTAAAGGCGTATTTTTGGAAAGTAGAAAGATTGGCAATAAACCCCATAGCATCCCGTCTTTAAGGTTGGTAACCATACCGGCAATACTAGCTGTGGTTAAAGCTTTGTGGCCTCCTGTCGCTTTCTTAAAGACGTCAAATAGTGGCAATGGCTTTGCAGCATTGGAATGGTCGCCATGATGAATATGTTCGCGAGTATCTTTGACTAGCATTGAAAGAATTAGACCGATGGCTACGAGTACCAGCCCAACATAAAAGGGCTCGGGTCTCAGTCCATGCTCCGTGGCTAAATACCCGGTCAGATAAGCGACTACCGCAACCCCTCCGTAACCTGCAAATTCATTAAGGCCAATTGCGAGTCCCCGTTGCTTTGGTCCAGCAATATCAACCTTCATTACAACGGTCATAGACCAGGTAAATGCTTGGCTAACGCCGAGTAATACGTTAGCAAACAGAATCCAATACCAGTGATCAGCTAGCATCAAAATAAGTGGAATTGGGATAGCGATGATCCAACCGAGCTGCAGTATTTTAACTCGTCCCCAATGCTCGGATAAGCTTCCGGCAAAGAAATTGACGCATGCCTTGGTTACTCCAAAGGTCGCAATAAACGATAGCGCCGCTACAGATGAGGTGATGCCAAAATCAGCTTCGGCAATAAGGGGTAATAAAGTGCGCTCCAGCCCAACCATACCACCGACAAAAAAATTGGTGATAACTAACACACTAAAAAGTAGAATATGCTGTCGCAGGTTGGTTGAATTTTGGTTCTGTGACATCAGTTGTCTGTCTTAGGTGGTGTTTATATGCCTGCAAACTAATGGTTTTCAGAGTAATAATCAAGCGTTACCCATGGTTATTCGATAACCGAGCAGAACAAAAGGAGGGTTTGCATCAGCATCGGTATTTTGCAATACTCAAAAATTGCAAAAATGAGGATCTACTAATGATAAGAGTCAGCGTGATGTACCCCAATAGTGAGCAAGCGAGCTTTGATCTAGACTATTACCAAAATACGCATATGCCACTCGTCCAAAAGTTAGTCGGCGATGCTGTTAAAGAAGTTGCTATAGATTCAGGTATAGCAGGTGGTATGCCAGGGACAGACGCTCCTTTTGTTGCAATTGGTCATATGCTATTTGACTCGATTCAATCGTTTCAGGCATCGTTTACGCCGCATGCTCAAGAAATATTGGCAGATATTCCTAATTACACTAATACACAACCGCAAGTACAGATAAGCCAAGTTGTGTAACCGTTAGCGAGTGACTACCCAAATTTAGCAACCAACCAAAAATTGGCCGACTTAAATACCTGTATACCCGGTTTAGGCGTAGTACCACAACTCAAGGCAGGGTAAAAATCTTTTTACTTTGTTTCCTGTTTTACTTTTTGTCTGCTTTGGCTAGTTTTGGCTCTCAATCCGTTTGACTAAACGATCCACTTGTAATGTTTGTACTTGGTTAACAGCACCAGCAATCTTCGCTAAACCACCAGCTAAAAAGCCTACTACGTGGTAACGATGAATAATTTTTGTGGTTTTCTTATCTATCTTTTCAAATTTCCAGGACATACCGCCCTGTACTCCCATCATTTGCAATGGGCCTAAGCCCCCAACCATACGAATTTCATTGTTTGGATCAACATAGGAGACTGTCATATGTAATACCTGTTTAGCACCGTCAATTTCGCAAAAACATCCGCCAGCTCTGGCGTCGATCGACAAATTTTTAGAGTCACCAAAATAGGTGTGTTCGCTGCTCCACCAGTTTTTTACTTCAACAAACTGCTGATAGGCTTTTTCGCTACTTGTGGCTACAGTCCGTTCCACTGATATGACAAACCCGTGTTCGCCCACTTCAACAACTTGGCCAATGCCGGAAAAGCTAACAAACCAAAGGGCAAGCCCTATAAGAGCGTGATTTAGCATTGGCTTTTTCATTCTATTTATAAACCTGTGTTAGTATTTGATGAATAATTCATTGCAAAGTTTTATCGATTACAGCCAAACGTTACTATGTGCCTCTTTGTGTGTCAATTGGTGAAACCAGTTAACAGTGAGCGAATAATATTAATTAAAACAATAATCTAGGAGCATTGAAGATGACAGAACAAACACCTTTACCATCTTAGTACAAAATCTTAGCCGGTGTGGCTATCGTATGGAACTTGCTCGGGGTAATGGCGTTCGTTGCTCAGATGTTAATGACACCTAAAATACTAGCTACCTTGCCTCCAGCTGAACAGGCGCTCTACGCAAACATTCCAATGTGGGTAAATATTGCATTTGCCTGTGCCGTATTCGGAGGAACTATCGGTAGCATCTTATTGTTACTTAGAAAAACACTCGCGCTGCCAGTTCTTTTGGTTTCCGTAATAGGTGTTGTTGTGCAAATGTATCACTCGTTCTTTATGATCGATTCCATCGAAGTTTACGGGCCCGGGGGAATGATAATGCCGATAATGGTGCTAATAATTGCGGTTGTGCTGGTTTTTGTCGCAAACAAGGCTAAAAATTCTAGCTGGTTATCTTAGCGACCAAATAAGGTTAATATTTTGACGGGACTAACCACGCCAATTAGTCCCGTATCTTCATAGTGCAACGGTCGATAAATAACTTGTTAAGTATTTAACTTAACAATATTCGTTTATTAACGGCTATTGCTAGCATACAATAGCGCCCCGTTTGAGTTTACCTCAAGCTATCTGTTTAGCTTTTTTGCCAAAATGTAATGAATCAAGGTATAACGTGGCCGTAGTAAGATTAAATCCTCAACAAGATAAAGCGGTTAAGCTAACATCATCACCTTTGCTAGTGCTGGCGGGTGCTGGTAGTGGTAAAACCGCAGTCATTACTCAAAAAATTGTCCATCTTATTAGAAACTGCGGATATCAAGCAAAACACATTGCTGCTGTTACCTTTACCAACAAAGCGGCAAAGGAAATGAAAGCTCGGGTAACAAAACTGCTAGGTGAAGGCAATACCGGTGGTCTAACGGTCTCAACTTTCCATAATCTTGGTTTAAATATTATTAAACGAGAATGTAAGGCTCTAGGGTTTCGACCCAACTTTACTATTTTTGATGATCAAGATTCGTTTCAGTTGATAAAAGAGTTATGTAAGAAGAACGATGATACCGATAAGAAAGAACTATTGGACATACTCAGTCAAATTTCTCGCTGGAAGAATGACTTAATTTTGCCAGACGAAGCCGTTGCGTCAGCCGACAACCAGGACCTTCTGTTAGCTGCGAAGCTCTATGAAGCTTATACGCGTAGTCTAAGAGCGTTTAATGCGGTGGATTTTGATGATCTGATCTTAATCCCAACGCTATTACTTCGTGATAACTCAATGGTTAGAGATAAATGGCATGGGCGTATACGTTATTTGTTAGTCGATGAGTACCAAGATACTAATACTAGTCAATATGAGTTAGTCAAATTAATAACCGGGAAATTTGGAAATTTTACGGTGGTCGGTGACGATGACCAATCAATCTATTCTTGGCGTGGAGCTCAACCCAAAAACTTAGAGCTTTTGCAAACGGACTATCCCAACCTAAAACTGGTGAAATTAGAACAAAACTATCGTTCCGCGGGACGAATTCTAAAGTCCGCTAATGTATTGATTCAGAATAATGAACATATATTTGAGAAAAAACTCTGGTCGGATAAACATTATGGCGAGCCTATACGAATACTGTCGGTTAAAAATGATAATGACGAAGCCGACCGGGTAACTAAAGAGATTTTGTCTCGTAGAATTAACCAGAATATTGCCTACAAAAACTTTGCAATACTATATCGAGGTAATCACCAATCAAGACTGTTGGAGAAATTTTTAGTCGATAAGCAGATACCTTATAAGATAAGCGGAACCACTTCTTTTTTTGCTCGCGCGGAAATAAAAGATGTCATGGCTTACTTCAGGCTTTTGGTCAACCAAGATGATGACAATGCTTTTATTCGTATAGCGAATGTTCCAAGGCGAGAAATCGGTGTTTCTACGTTAGAAAAACTAGGAAGTTATGCGAACCATCGACATATTAGTTTGTTTGATGCAATATTTGAATCAGGTTTGGAAGAAACACTATCTGGCAGAGGTTTAACTTCGGTGAGACGTTTTGGAGAGTTGATCTCAAAAGCGAGCGATAATGTAAAACGAGGCGACAGCTTAGCAGTAATTCGAGAGATGTTATCTTATATTGGTTATCAAGGTTTTCTATTTGATAACTCAAGTTCACCCAAAGCTGCAGATTTTAGATGGAGTAATGTTGAAACATTACTTTCGTGGATTGAATCGGGTTTAGAAAATAACAAGTTATCCGATGACCCATTTGCGGAAACTGTCAGCAAGTTATGTTTACGTGAAATGCTCGACAGAGGAGAGCAGGAAGAAGAAGACGCTAATGAAGTTCAGTTAATGACTTTGCATGCCTCCAAAGGGTTAGAGTTCCCACATGTTTACATGGTTGGTATGGAAGAAGAGTTGTTACCACATAAATCTTCAATAGAAGAAAATAATGTGGAAGAAGAGCGCCGCTTGGCTTATGTCGGTATTACTCGAGCAGAGGAGTCACTTGCTATATTGGTCGCGCAGAAAAGACAACGTTATGGTGAAATGGTAGATTCCGTACCAAGTCGATTTTTAGAAGAAATGCCTCAAGAAGATTTAGATTGGGAAGAAGACCACACACCACTATCTGACCAAGAGAAGCGAGATAAAGGAAAGGACCGTCTTGCTGAAATGCGAAAACGGTTAATGTCGTAGACCAGCCACGTTAAAAAAATCAACATAAAACTAGTTCCCCCCCAAAAAAAAACGTGGTTATAAGTTTTTACTTTAATTGTTAATTATCGTTCATAAAGATATGACAGTTTCGTGAATATTGCGGAAAAATAATCGCGTGGTGAGAAAAAATCTCAAGATTTATTTTTGTTTTTGTTGCACCGTTCTATAAAAAAACATCTCATAACATTATTTGTCTATAGGCCTTATTTGCCCGTGCCTAACCTGTTATAAATATTGTTTTTCAAGTTACTTTTTATAGCGTTTTCAGATAAAAATAATCTCAGAAATTAAGTAAATATTACCATTGACGGATTCAAAGTGCAGTGTCAGCTTTGAATGGAACTTGCGAAATTAAAGTAAATATTTCGCAACGACGAACCCAATTTTTTGTACTTGTGTAAATTCTAGCTAAAGGGTAGGTCTAGTTTTTTGCACTTATTTTTATGAGAGATTTGGTATTAAAGGTAGGCGAATTTTTTCTACGTTTTAAAAAGAACTTCGGAGATTATTCGCTCTAAACTTAACAGGGTATAAAAATGAATAAAAAAAATAAGCTCTTATTGAGCGCCGTAGCACTGAGCGTAATAGCTGCAACGAATGTAACCGCAGCCGACAAAAAGTTTCTACGTGGAGAAACACAGCAACTAGCAATTGCTGCTCAAAATTCACCATCAATGATTACCGCTAATACTGCTCAATTTGTCGGTCTAGGCGCCGACGAGAGTTTGCAGATTAGGAAAAATATTTTTGATAGCGACGGTTCATCAACGATTCGATACCAGCAGATGTATAAAGGAATTCCGATTCTTGGTGATGACGTTGTTATATCGCGTCACGCCGACGGTTCTTTTAAGCGTGCTCACGGTGCCGTGTTATCAAATATAGCTGACGATCTTTCTGACGTAACGCCAGTTTTTTCTATGAAGCAAGCTATGAGAAAAGCGAAACAAGTTAGCTCTCCCGCCGGTCAAGGTGTTCTTAACAAGCAGTCAGGAGTTAGCTATGAAAATGAGTCGGGTCGTTTAGTGATTTGGCAAGATAAGGCTGGAACCGCAAAACTTGTATATCAGATTACTTACATGCAGCACGGCGATGGGCCTTCACGGCCACATTTTATTATCGATGCTAAAACCGGTGATATTTTAGAGCATTATGACAACCTACAAACAGCCAACGCGCAGGGCCCTGGAGGAAACGAGAAAACCGGACAGTATTATTACGGGACCGATTTTGGAGACTTAGACGTCGCGCAATCAGGCAATACTTGTACGATGACTAATTCGAACGTTAAAACCGTTAATCTAAATAACGGCACATCAGGTTCATCGGCCTATAGTTTTACGTGTCCTGAGAATACGTTTAAGGAAGTTAACGGCGCTTTTTCTCCGCTCAATGATGCTCATTATTTTGGTGGAGTTGTGTATGACATGTATAACGACTGGGTTGGTAGCGCCCCGTTAACATTTCAACTTCAAATGAGAGTTCACTACTCTAACAATTATGAAAATGCGTTTTGGAACGGATCGGCGATGACTTTTGGTGATGGTGCGACAACCTTTTATCCGCTGGTAAGTCTTGATGTTTCCTCCCACGAAGTTAGCCACGGTTTTACGGAGCAAAACTCCGGATTGATTTATTCTGGCAAATCTGGAGGGTTGAACGAGGCGTTTTCAGACATGGCTGGAGAGGCTGCCGAAAGTTATATGACGGGAACTAATGACTGGTTAGTTGGCGCTCAAATTTTTAAGGGTAATGGCTCGCTGCGTTATATGAATAACCCACCACAAGACGGGCGCTCAATTGATAATCAATCAAGTTATACCTCGGGTATGGATGTTCACTATAGTTCGGGAGTATACAATAAAGCGTTTTATAACCTTGCGACTACTAACGGTTGGTCAACTCAAATGGCGTTCCAAGTTTACGCAAGAGCAAATCAGAACTATTGGACTTCTAATGTAAATTGGGACCAAGCTGGAGACGGCGTATTAGATTCTGCTTGTGATTTAGGGTTTAATACTGATGACGTGCAGGCGTCACTAGTCGCGGTAGGGGTAAGCTCGAGTTTAAGCTCTGGTAGCACTTGTGATACAACGCCGCCGCCACCTCCTCCAGGTGATAACATTCTAACTAACGGAGTTGCGGAAACTGGCTTAGCCGAGTCTCAAGGTAACGATGTTGTTTACACAATGGAAGTTCCTGCTGGTGCAACTAATATCAACTTTACAATGTCTGGTGGTACCGGTGATGCTGATTTGTACGTACGTTTCGGTTCAGCGCCTACGGATAGTACTTACGACTGTCGTCCATACGTAAATGGCAATAATGAGACGTGTACCGGCTCACAATCAGGTGGCACTTATTACGTTCGAGTTAAGGCTTATACCACTTTCTCTGGTGTATCCCTGACTGGTAGCTACACTGAACCAGGTACCGGTGGAGGTCTCGATCCTATTGATACCACTATCAGCGATATTTCCGTTGCACTAAGAGCATGGAGTCGATATACCGTTGAGTTGGAAGATGGCTATTCGGACCTAACGGTTGAAATTTCCGGCGGCACCGGTGATGCTGATCTTTATGTCAACTTCGGTTCTCAATCAACAACTGGTAGCTATGATTGTCGTCCGTATAAGAATGGCAACGATGAAACGTGCACATTCACAGCACCGGCTGCAGGAACTTGGCACATTGATATTCGAGGTTACAGAGCATCGTCAGGTGTAACATTGAATATTAAAGCAAATCCTTAGCCTTGTTTTTGAACTCACTTGAAATGTCTTTCATTGAGTTTTAAAAATGTGTAGGTAAAGCATGAACTACCGGGTAGGTAACTATCCGGTAGTTTTTTATTAGTAAAGTTACAAATGTTTTGGCTTGTTATTCGATAAAGCGCAAAGCGCCGCTAGGTTTTGGATTAAGGTCAGTATTCTATCTTATTGATATAGAACGTAGAGGGGCCGGAGGGAAGTCTTAAGTAGACTTCATCGTCCACTTGCTTCTTAAGAAGAGCTCTAGCCATCGGAGAATCAACGGATATATATTCGGCTTTAAAGTCAAATTCATCGGACCCAACAATTCGCAGCGAAGATATTTCACCTGCTTCGCTTTCTAAAGTAACGGTTGCGCCAAAAAACACTCGGTCTCTATCGTTAGGAAGGTGTTCTATGACCTTCATCTCAGAGGTTCGTCGTTGCAAATAACGAATTCGTCGATCCATTTCTCTAAGCTGCTTTTTTCGGTAGATATACTCGGCATTTTCTGACCGATCTCCCTCAGCGGCCGCAGCGGTTATTGCTTTGGTAACCTCTGGTCGCTTATTTTTCCAAAGATCCGAAAGTTCATTTCGTAATCGCGTGGCGCCTTCTAGGGTAATAAATGGTGAACGTTT
>CAJQOL010000055.1 GCA_905479925.1 uncultured Kangiellaceae bacterium
ATAGTTAGTAAAAAAAATCACCTCAGCAAGATTTTGGGTCATCACCTGGGAACCAGTGAAAAAAGTGTATCAGCTCGACATGTCTATATGCATGAAACCGATTTGGGGTGGGAAGTCTTTAATAATGGCGCATCCGATGGACTATTGGTTAACGATAAAATGCAAATACGAGCGGTCCTTCAGGATAAAGACACCATTACCGTTGGCGGAACCAAGCTTAAGTTCCAATCTCAGGGAGATGTTCCGCTAAAGTATTTTGTTCCCAAAAAGAAAGGGGGCGGCTCTGCTTTTAAAGTCTTCGCTTTGGTTGTTGTCCTTGGTGTCGCTGCAGCCTTGGGTTATACCCAGGGTTGGTTCTAAGCTCTAATTTCAAGCACTTTCCTAGGCTACAAACTTTCGCTAGGTCTGGAAAGTGTTGTTTATCATTTCTTGTCATTGATATTTGCTGGGAGCGTTAAGCGAGGATTTTATTTGATAAAATTTTTTGCAACCAGCCCAATAATCGTCAATATGCTTATAACTAAGGCAATTTTTAAAGATATTGAGCTGTCTTTTTTCTGTTTTTTCGCAATTTTCTTGCGCTTCTTGCGGGTTTCATTAATCGACTCTTGGCGGTTTTTTGAAATCGTCGAGTTTTGAGTTTTTGTCATACCCGAGCGGGCAATTCTTTGCAGTTCAACTAATACCTGTTGAGCTGTAGTCGGTCGGTTCATCGGGTCGATGGCCAGCATTTTGTCTATAAGCTTTTGTAATCTAAAGGATAGTTTTCTTTGCCGCTTAGGAAGAGGCTCTCCTACTGGTACTCCGTATAGCATATGGTGAAAAATTGCCCCCATACTGTAAATATCGTATTGCTCACTAAATGCTTGTTTTCCTGGCGGGTGGTAGCGCTGCAGGTAGCTATTATCGTCAGTATTTTCCCGTGTTTGCCCAAAATCGCCAACTTTTATATTTTGTTTGCTATCAAATAGAATATTCTCTGGAGAAAGGTTGCTATGCTGAATATTGTTCTGGTGAGCGAAGTGGATTGCGGCGCAGATTTGGCAGGCTTGAGTAAGAAATTCTTGCTCGTTCATGTCCTGCAGCAGCTGGTTAGCCAAGCTACCGCCGGATAAATACTCGGTAATGAGTATAAAATTACCGGTATTTTTGGCAGCAGCAAAGACTTGAACAATGTTTGGGTGTTTAAGGCTGGCTAAGATCCTCGCTTGTTTTAGTCCAATGGTATTGGCTATTTGTCGCTTTATTACTAAAAGCTGTTGGTTGCTTTTTTTCTGAAACAAATAGACGCGCTTCTGCGTGGTTTTGCATAAGACATCAAGCAGGTCAAATTGAGCACTCAAATCTTTTGTATCTTGATGAGCCTCAGCGAGTTTGCTTTTATTAAGGTGACTACCCTGCGAGACTCTAAGTAATAAATCTCTCACTTCCGATAGCGAGCTAAAACGCTCCGATGGTTGAGAGTGAGTACAACGGCCAATAAGGTCACTTAGTGCCCTTGGTATGGCGGGTGGTGGAGTTCCACTTTCGTTAAATGGTTGAAAGAGGTTTCGTAATAACATGCCATATGAGTAGATGTCGCTGGCAATGGTCGCTTGTGCATAGTTCTGCATCTGCTCAGGTGCGACGTACCCATGGGTTCCAACAACTGAGGTTGTTTGGTTGTCTGACTTACCTTCTTTTTCAGTTAGGGCTATACCAAAATCGAGTATTTTGGCGTTGCCGTGCTGGTCAATAATGATATTGGCAGGTTTGATATCGCGATGAATCACATTGTTTTTATGGGCGTAATAGAGACCTTTACAAATTTGGATCGCAATATCAATTTTCTTACCGTACGGTAAATCGGCTTCTCCAATTAGCTCAGAGAGGTCAATGCCGTTAATTTTTTCCATAACAAAATAGGGCCGCGAATCCTCAGAGATGCCTTTATCGATGACTTGAACAATGTTGGGATGGTTCAGCTGAGCAATAATTAGGGATTCTCTCTCAAAGAGTGACATTGCTTCGTGATGGTCTAACAGTGTTTTACTAAGAAATTTTACGGCTACAGGGCGATTTAACGAAATTTGAGTGGCATTATATATTTTCGCCATTCCGCCGGAGGCAATTTCGTCATTAATTTTATAACCTTGTAATTTCGGAAGCGACATAACTAGTTGAAAGTAATTATTTTTTGTTTATTTCCTTGTATAATAAGTTTAGAAGCGATCTCAGATAATTTCTGATTAATTGCGCAGTTTTATAGTTTGGCTAATTTCTATCGAAGGGGCTCGGCATTGTTACTTGCAACCTTTGATAATTGGAGCTTATCTTGAACAAGAACTTGATGATATTTGTGGGTGTCTGCGCACTGATAGTTGGTGGCATAAGCTATAGTTATTATAGTTCTCCCGAGCAACCATCCGTCCAGATTGTGGATAAAGCCCTCGATGAGTTTATGCGGCTAGCGATTCCATTAGAACAAACCTTTATTGAAACTCAGTCAATTACAAAGATTGATAAGTCTCTGTCGGTTAAACTTTCATCAGATCCCATTAATTATTTGGTCACCATGACAGTAGTAAGTAATAAGGTTTTATTGACTTTTCCCGACGATGCAACGCTGATTGCGGGAAAGACAGTTTTGATGGAGCCTCAAATAAAGGATAATAAAGTCCTCTGGAAATGTATAAATGGCAGTTTATTGGTTCGCTTACGACCGAGAGACTGTCGGCTCGGAAACGGCCTCAGCAGGCATTCTCGTTTTGATTAAAAACTAAAGAATACCGGCGTTCGAGAAGAGTATAGATTCTTAAGGATTAAGCTAAACGTTTACCTCACAATCTTTAATCATTTAGCAGCGCAACCCCTTGTTAGTCAATTCAGTTGGCGTTTGGGAGAAAGTTTTCCGCCAACATACAGCGCATACTACCGCCTCCTATGCGTTCGATATTTGGGATCGCGCAAATAACTAATTCGCCGTGTTTTTCGAGTATTGATAGTTGCTTGCTATTAAATCCACGAAAGGCAGACTCTGACATGGCGATTAAGGGGGTTCCCGTGCCGCTTTTTAACTGCAAAATGTTCCCACAGAAGGATGAGGCCATTTGTTCTTCTGATATCTCAATCACATCATTTACACGTTGGTTTAATGCTTCCAATACAATATCCCGGTCATTTTCACAGATTACCGGCGTTGCCACAACGGCGAAATCTTCTCCACAGGACATCATCACATTGGTATGATAAATCGCTGAGCCTGTTTTACTTTGTGTGTTGAAGCTGAATAATTGGTAGTTAAAGCGCTCGCTGAATTGCGCCAAAAGCTGGCTTTGGCAGCGGTCGGATAGGGCGGCAAATACTGTGTTGGTTGGATGGTGAAAAATTAATGAGCCGGTACCTTCCAGGGCCTGTTCAGGGCCTAAATTTGTTCGCAGATCAACGATTGTCCCAACATCATAATTGTTTGCTCTAAGTAGTCTAACTAATTGATCTGGCTGCACTTCAGCTTTTCTGTTAGATGTTTTCATAGGGAAAATCGTGAGGTGACCTGTCGATTGTGTTGAAAACCAGTTATTCGGAAAAACAGCATCGGGTAGTTGCTCATTAGTATGTTCTTTACCAAGTAAAAGTACCTGTAAACCGTGAGCTGCTAGCTTTTCAGCGGCATTATTAAACTCCGCTGTAACTAGCTGTTTTATGTGCTCAGCCTCGGAATTTTGCGGTTTATTTTGAAACTCGTTATCGAGGCCGGTTTGTTCGTTAAAACCAAAGTCGATTGGTTTCACCATGATAATGCTATTGGCGAGTTGCTGTGTTTGGTTCATCAGAGACTCCGTTAAGTAAATGACAAGCAATGTTAGCTGAAGGGCATATTAGTAGACAAATGATAATTTGTAATGCCAGTTAAAGCTAATCGTTAGGTCTGTATTTTGAAACGTCAATTTGTGAAATGTTCAAGGCAAAAAAAAGACCCGCAATTGCGGGCCTGTTTAGCAAAATAGTAGCAGTTCATTTGAACCAAAAGGGGTAGGAAACCACCACTTAATACTAAAAAATCCGTAAGGACAGAAAAATAACAATCTAGAGGGAACCAATAGGTTCCGGTGCTAATTGATGATTTAACTATTTAATCATCAACTAACAATGCATAAATCCCTTAATGCAAGAAGTCTTAAAATGCGCTAGCGAATAGGACTTCATAATCATGACGGCGAATACAACCTGAATTTCGGCTCCATGAGTATATAAACCTGCAAACTTCAAAAAGTAAGTCACAACTGAATATGGGGCGTACTATACGCGTTATTTGAAGGTGTTCAAACGATCATTTATAATGTTTATCATTAGTTTTTCTAATCCGAAAATTGTGAGAACGCTTTAAGTTAGTTGAGAGTAATTACTATGGTCAGAAAGGTACCCCCGTTAAAAAGCTTAAGAGCTTTTGAAGCTGCCGGCAGACATTTGAGTTTTACACGTGCCGCCGATGAGCTATTTGTCACCCAAGCCGCTATTAGCCATCAGATAAAATCGTTGGAAGAATTTCTTGGACTGCCTTTATTTATTCGCCGAAATCGTAAGTTATTACTTACTGACGAAGGTCAGAACTATTGGCCGAAAATAAGAGATATGTTTGAAAATTTGGCTACCGCTACGGCTCAGCTAAAATCTCAGGTTGCAGGAGGGCCGTTAACGGTAAGCGTAGTCCCCACGTTTGCAACAACTTGGCTTGTTCCTCGTTTATCAAAATTCAATAAAATTTATCCGGAAATTGAAGTGCGATTAAAAGCGAGTGACGCTGTCGTTGATTTTATGCAGGAAGATGTTGACGTTGCAATATACTACGAAAAAGGAAATTACCCCGGGCTTCACAGCGTAACCTTATTAAATGAGAGGTTGACCCCGCTCTGTTCGCCAGCGTTATTAGAGGGGGATTTGCCCTTAAATAAGCCTAGCGACCTAAAACAGCATAATTTATTGCATGATTTCAGCACCGAGGACTGGCAACGTTGGCTCAAGCTTGCCGGAGTAAAAGGGATAGACTTGAGCCACGGTTCGGTTTTTAGCCATAGTAGTATGGTGTTACAAGCCGCTATATTTGGTCAAGGAATAGCCATGGGCCATAGCGTTTTGTCGCAGGCTGAAGTCATGGCCGGTCGATTGGTGCAGCCTTTTGAATTAATGATGGATAGCGAGCTGTCTTATGACATTGTATGCCCTAGAGGTTTTCAGGATCGACCGAAGATAAAGGCGTTTATTGATTGGTTAATTGAAACGGTTAAACTTGAACAACAATAGGCCGCCATTGACAATAAAAGACTCAAGATAGATTTGTAGTACGATATTTTCGCCTTATTGTAATAAATTTTCCTTTTTGCTTACTATAGTAATTATTAACGGTGACATTCTTTAGATGAGTTTATCCTGCGTTTGAAGACTAATAGGCGGTAAAAATGAACATTAGTAAGATTTGGAAAAACAATAGACGTTTCATTATATTTTTGGTGGGTATGTTGTTTTTTAGAAGCGCGATAGCGGATTGGTACCAAGTACCCACAGGTTCTATGGAACCGAACATTCTGATCGGTGATAGAGTATGGGTAAACAAGCTTGCTTATGACCATAAAGTTCCGTTTACGACGGTTAATCTAAGCCGACATAGCGAGCCAAAGCGGGGCGAGATTGTTGTTTTTTATTCTGAAGCTGCGGACAAAAGGTTAATAAAACGGGTAATTGGTGTGCCCGGCGATGTTATTTCAATGCATAGAAATCGACTGACAATCAATGGTGTACCGACTAAGCTGACCCCAACCTCTGACAATGAACTGACTTTAGATAATCAAGCACAAAACACATTGATGCTATTTGAGGCGTTACCCGAGTCTGGTAGGGCTAACGATCACCAGATAAAATTACACTTAGATGCTTTTTCTCAGCTAGCTTTTTTCTCTCCGCAGGTAGTTAGTGACGATCATCTATGGGTAATGGGCGATAATCGAGACAATAGTGCAGATTCGCGAGTAATTGGATTAGTGCCTAGAAGTGAGTTGATAGGACGAGCTGAAAAGGTGATTTTGTCTCTGGATAAGAATGATTATTACCTTCCGCGCGAATCTCGCTATTTAGTTGATTTGTAGCGAGGGATGTCTGTTATTCGCCGAATCCAGATTCAATAAGCTGTTGAATCTCATCAACTGCTTTTTTTGCATGCTGACCCGATGCTTCAATAGTTAATATTGAGCCCTTCGGTGCATCAAGAGTAAGTAGCTTAATTAAACTTAGGCTTTGCGCTGACTTATTGCCATGACTGATAGTTATGTTACAAGCAAACTCGCTAGATAGAGTAACGATTTGAGCTGCGGCTCTTGCGTGCAGACCTTTTTCGTTAGGGACAACGCAACTACTTGCTACGCTGTTACTTTTATCAAGGCTAGCCAAAATTATCCTTTGATTAGCTCACGATGACGAATTTGCACATCTTCATAGGACTGAGCAAAATTCTCTGCAAGTTTCTCGACCATAAATACTGAACGGTGTTGACCGCCGGTACAGCCTATGGCGACCGTTAGATAATTTCGATTTCCTTCTTCAAAACGTGGGATCCAGGTGTTTAGGAAAGTTCTTAATTGCCAGAAATACTCTTGAACATATGGAAGTTCATCTAGGTATTCTTTTATTTCTTTATCTTTGCCATTAAAAGGACGTAAATCTATTTCCCAGTAGGGATTGGGTAAACAGCGAGCATCAAAAACAAAGTCAGCGTCAGTTGGGGCGCCTTTTTTGAAACCGAAAGATTTAAACTGCAGGCTCAATTGATTGTTTTGTTCGCCGATGACTCGCTTGATGATGGTTTGGCAAAGTTCATGAGGGGTTTTGGATGTTGTATCTATGACCAATTGCGCATACGCGGCTACTGGCTCGAGGCGCAGTTTCTCCTCAGAAATAGCTTCCGTTAATGAAAGTCCTTCAGCGGTAAGAGGGTGTCTCCGCCGTGTCTCGCTAAACCGCTTTAACAAAGTCGATTCGTTTGCATCAATGAAAACAACCTGGAATTGTTTACCTTTCTCATCCAGCATTTGCATGATTTCACCGAACTCTTCCGCGTCTTTTGGAATATTTCGGGCATCAACACCGATGGCGAGCTCAGGGTATTGGTTTTCTGTTTGGCGAAGAAGCTTAGGAATTAGCTTAATGGGAATGTTGTCGACGCAGTAGTAGCCTTGGTCTTCGAGAGCTCTCAATGCAACGGTTTTACCTGAGCCCGAGCGACCGCTGACAATAATCCGTTTCATTCTTATGGCTCCTTGTTAGTCTTTAGCTTTCAGCTTCACTTTCCAAAATTTCGTAAAGGGCTTCGTTGCAATGCGCATTTCTGATTTTACAAAGTGTTCTTTCATTTGAGAGTATTTCTGCAATTTGAGCAAGTGACTTCAAATGCTCGGCATGAGCTTCCTCAGGGACGACAATGGCAAATATCACATCAACAGGCTTTCCGTCAGGTGCATCATAATCAACCGGGCTTTCAAGCATAATGAATACCGCAGTAACTTCTTCACAACAGGCCGCTCTACCATGCGGTATCGCAACACCGTTGCCAAGTGCGGTTGTCCCTAGCTTTTCTCTAGTAATTAGGCTTTCAAAAATCGATTTAGAGCTACAATCGATGTGGTCCGCCATAAGCTCACTGACTTTTTCGAGCACTTTCTTCTTACTAGATATTTGATCACATACAAGTGTTGAATCAAGAGATAATAACTGGCTAATATTCATTAAATATGACTATTTTTTTTCGAAATGAGATAACTGGTTAGAATTTTAGCATACCTATACCTTAACGCATTAAATATCGACTGATTGAACGGCAATATTTGACAATTCAAGGCATTTTTAGTCGTTGTCCCAGTAACAAGAGAAATTAAGCAACTGCTCGCTTAAGATGAGTTTTTTTAAAACGGAGGTTTTAGTGATGTTAAGCTACCAACATTAACTGCACCGACTAAGTGCAGTGTGGCTGCTGGTAGCCTTTGATTTTAGTGGCGTATCATCTTTTCTTTATGTTTAATAACTTGCCGATCAAGTTTATCTACTAATGAGTCAATTGCGGCGTACATCACTTCTTCTTCGCTAGTAGCAAAAATTTCTCCGCCGTTAACATTGAGCTTGGCCTCCGCTTTTTGTCTAACCTTATCAACTTCCAACACGACATGAACATTGTTGATATGATCAAAATGCCGTTCCAATCGTTGAAATTTATCATGAACATAGTTTCTTAGGGCATCAGTTAAATCAAGATGGTGACCAGTAAGATTGATTTGCATAGTACACTTCCTTCTGTTGGTGATGGAAAAGGGGCAGCTCTTAGACCTATAGTAGAGCCTTTCGTTCGTTAGATGGCGGTATGGCCATACTTTCTCTATATTTAGCGACGGTTCTTCTCGCCACTTTTATACCTTGTTCTTTTAGCAAGTTTGCTATTTTGCTATCGCTTAATGGTTTTGATTGGTTTTCTGCGGCAATCAGTTTCTTAATGACTGCTCGAATCGCTGTAGACGAGCACTCACCGCCCGAGGCGGTACCCACATGACTAGAGAAAAAGTACTTTAATTCAAAAATACCTTTCGGGGTATGCATAAACTTCTGTGTTGTCACTCGTGAAATAGTGGATTCATGCATTTCTACTTCTTCCGCTATATCGTGAAGTACTAAAGGTTTCATCGCTTCTTCGCCATATTCCAAAAAGCCAATTTGTTTTTCAACGATTGATGTTGCGACTTTTAGCAGAGTTTCATTGCGACTCTGCAGACTTTTAATAAACCATTTAGCGTCTTGAAAGTTGTTCTTTAGAAATTGGTTGTCTGGGCTATTATCCGCGCGTTTTATCAAGTTGGCATATTGCTTATTGATGCCAAGTTTAGGCGTACTTTCGCCGTTAAGTTCTACTTGCCAAGCGCCCTTTTTGTCTTTCTTAACATAAACATCGGGTTTGATATATTGAGCGTTATTTTGGGATAACTGGCTTCCCGGGCGAGGATTTAAGTCTTGAATGACTCTGATAGCACTCTTAAGTGACTCTTCGCTAAGCCCTAGATTTTTCATTACCTGTTTATAATTTCTACCGGCGAGTAAATCAAACTCAGTTTGGATAACTTGAGTGGCAACTGCTCTATCTTCTTTGCTCAATTTAGAGCGGTTAAGTTGCAGCATTAGGCATTCTTGTAAGTTTCTAGCGCCAATACCTGCCGGATCAAAACTTTGTATAAAATGAAGAACAGCTTCTACTTCATCAATTTGAATACTTGTCTCGTCATCTGAAGACTCTTCATCGCCTAACTCTTCAAGCACATCAGTGTCTTCTTGGGGATTACCGTTTAGCATCTCTAAAACGTCATCTAGATTAGCTTTCATAAAGCCGGAATCGTCGATGGAGTCTATAAGAATGGTTGCAATCGTTCTGTCTGTTTCCGATAAGGTTGACATGTTGACTTGCCAAAGCAATTGGTCCCTCAGACTATCGCTAGTTTCACCTTGGTATTCAAATGTACTGTTTTCATCTGATTTGCCGCTACTTCCTTGGGAAACATAACCCCAATCTTCCCATTGGCTGTCGCTAATCATTTCAGATTCTATTTTGTCGTTACTTATTGCTTCTGAGGAGTCTTTGTCTTCTTTTGAAACGATTTCCTGAGACTCGCCATTCATATCTCCAGACGAAGCCGTTTCGTTTTCGTTTTTGTTGTTCGATTCAGTGGACTCCACGGGGACCGATACTTCTAATAAAGGGTTCGATTCCAGAACGTCTTGAATCTCAGCCTCTAGATCGAGGCTTGACAATTGTAACAGCTTGATGGCTTGTTGTAGCTGAGGTGTCATGGTTAATGACTGGCTCATCTTTAGCTGTAGGGATTGTTTCATTTATAATTGTCCATAGCAGAAGCCACTAATTTTTTATCTTTGATTTTGCCACTATTCAATATTAACTATAGCAGTAAATCGCGTCAAAAGTGGGTTTGAGTCAAAATAAATATTACTTTTTTTATCCAATTTACAAGCTGATTTAACTCGAAATTAACCCAAAATTTACCTACAAGGTTAACATGGTGGCATTAACCCAATAATTCAATCCAAATGACGAAAAAAGGTTCCGAATTTTTATTAGTGGAATGTAAGTGATCGAAGGGACTTTTGGTGCCTATTGGTAGGCTCTTTGGTAACTAATAGTGGTGATGGCTTTTGTTGCAATGTAGTTAGCCCAAAAAGCGTTTTAGCTTACACTTGTCAAAGGTTATTCTATAGGCGGAAGTCATCGCCTAAATAAACTTTTCTAACTTGAGAATTGTTTAGTATTTCTTCAGGTGATCCGGTAGCCAGTATGTGTCCCGACTCTACGATGTAGGCTCTTTCGCAAACGTCTAATGTTTCTCTAACGTTATGATCGGTGATTAGTACGCCTAAACCGCGTTCTTTTAATTGTGCGATTATTTCTTTGATTTCTCCTACCGAAATAGGATCAACGCCTGCGAATGGTTCATCAAGCAGAATAAAGTCGGGCTCGTTGGCGAGAGCTCTTGCTATTTCAACTCTTCGACGCTCTCCACCTGAAAGACTCATGCCTAGACTTTGGCGTATATGAGTGATTTTAAATTCTTCTAACAATGACATCATCTTATCGTGTTGTTGGTCGCTGCTTAAATCTTTGTTGAGTTCTAAGATAGCCAGTAAGTTATTTTCAACCGTCATCTTTCTAAACACTGACGCCTCTTGGGGCAGGTAACCAATTCCCATATTTGCCCTGTCATGCATAGGGCTATGAGTAATATCTTTTTCACCTAAATGTACCTGACCCTCATCAGCTTGCACTAGTCCAACAACCATATAAAAAGAGGTTGTTTTACCAGCACCATTTGGACCAAGTAATCCTACTACTTCGCCAGCTTTGACGTCAAAAGATACATCTGAAACGACGCGACGCCCACCATAGATTTTTGCCATGTTACTGGCTGATAATACGGTCATGGGTTATTCTTCTTTTTTTGAATTATTTCGATCTGCTGTTGTTCTGATTTCTCAAAACTGGATACTTTTGACTCGCTGTTATAATTAAACACACCCGCCGTTATCTGACCAAGCTCTAGGTTAGCGATAACTTCTTCAGAAAGTTCAAGGTTTGAATTTCCGGTATCGTAAGAAAGTTTTTTTGACTCGGCTCTTAGATCTGTATTTCCAGCCTTAACCAAGACCATTTTTAATGGGCTGCCTTGCGCATCAATTTTTCGACTACTGGTATTTATGTTATCAAGCGCAATTTTGTGCGCAAGAATTTGCACACTATCTTGGGTGTTTTGATCATTAGTACTTGCAAGGTTAAGTGCAGCATTTTCAAGAATGATAAACTGTTGAACCGGTACCTTGTACTCAATTAAGTTAGCGGTTATTTTTAAATACTCCTTTTTGCCTAAGTTCTCTTGTTCGAATATAGCAGGAGAACCTTTAGCAGCAATAAAATCAAAATTTCCCTGCTCATTTTTTCTGCCGATTAAACAGTCTGCAGAAATTCTTAAACCAGGTTGAGTGAGCAGAGCGTTCCCGCAATGTTCAAACATGCCCGTTTTTCCGTCGAGCTTTGAACGGTCACTTTTTAAGATGATATTAGCTTGTGATTTTAGTTGAATAGGTGTTTCACTAGCTCGGATGCTAAGCGAACCGGTACTAGCCACAAGAAGAAAAATAGTCGAAAAGATAAAAGTTAAAGTTTTTTTCATTGAAAAATTTCTGTCGTTACATTTGATTCTAAATTTATAATTTGGTCGTCAAAATTAACACTGAGACCTTTGCTTTTTGTTCTGAAGTTGCTATCGCTGATGGTGACGAATTTTTTAGTTGACGCTGTGTTTTCTTTCAAGTTGATTAACAAAGAATCCGTTGCTATGGTGGTTCCACGCTGAAGGCTAGGAGTTTCATTTGTTTGATTAAAATTCACCATTTTAACTGACTGTTCTAATTCTATAACTTGATTTTTCTCGCTCAACATTCCTGATTTGGAGCTAAGTTCCCATTCGCTATCGCTTGATTGGTTAAAAACAATTAGAGGATTTGTGAGTACTGAAACGTCATTTTTGATCAAATGTTCTAGCTTGTCTGACATTAACTGGTTAGTCAACTTGCCATCGGCATCAAATTGTTTCATCTCTACCGCAACCATAAAATAATCGGCCTCAACTTCATTGAGTTGCTCAATCTGTGTTCCTTGTTTGTCGGATGGCAAAAATACTAGAGCTAGCATGATTAGAACCAAGCTGCTGATAAGCCAACGATTTAGCTTAATCCTATTCATTGATATAGGTACTTATTTAAGGAGGGCTGTAATTTATTTTGTGAAAAAAGTAGCATATCGGCAAGCTCCCTCACAGCACCTTGTCCTCCGGCTTTAGATGTCACCCAGTCAGCATTTTTTTGAACAAAGAAGTGCCCGTCAGAGACACTTATTCCTAATCCCGACTGTTGCATAAGCGGCAGATCGGGCAAGTCATCTCCAATATGAGCAACTTGCGATTTTTCGATATTTAATTTGCCAAGGATTTCATCATAGGCAGCTTGTTTATTGCTTCGACCCTGAAATACAAATTGTATCCCTAGCTCCTTTGCTCTGCGTTCCACCAGGTTAGACTGGCGACCGGTGATTATTGCCACTTGAATATTCTGATTAATTAGCTGTTTGATGCCGAGTCCATCTTTAATATTGAATGACTTTATTTCATCACCATTGTTGGAGTAGTAAACTTTTCCGTCGCTTAGAACACCATCAACGTCACATATGAGAAGTTTTATCTTTGCCGCTTTTTCGAGCACATCAGCGCTGATATTTTCCATCAGACAACACCAGCTTTTAAAAGGTCATACATGTTTAATGCGCCTTGAGGCTTGCTTTCTGAGTCCACAGCAACTAGCGCATTAATGGCATTTTTCTCCATTAATTGAAGAGCTTCAGCCGCCAATTTATTGGCATCTATCGTCTTGCTATTCACCGTCATGACTTGTTCAATCGGAGTCGCGTTAAGGTCAATGTTTTGAGCTAGTGTTCGTCGCAGGTCGCCATCGGTAAATATCCCACATAAACGACCACCTTCTTCAACTACACACGTCATGCCTAATCGTTTATTAGTCATCTCTAATAAGGCGTCGCTGATTGATGTTGAGCGACTCACTAAAGGAATTTCGTCACTCTTATGCATAATATCATCTACTTTAAGAAGCAATCGTCTACCTAAACTTCCGCCTGGATGAGATAGTGCAAAGTCATTTTCTGTAAAACCTCTAGCTTCTAAAAGTGCCACTGCTAACGCGTCTCCCATAACCAGAGCAACTGTAGTCGAAGCTGTTGGTGCGAGATTCATTGGACAAGCTTCTTTCTCCACGCTGGTATCTAAATTGACGTCTGCAAAGCTTGCTAACGAAGATTTTGGGTTACCGGTTAAACTAATAAGGGGAACATTAAGCCGTTTAATTACCGGCAATAGGCTGGTTATTTCGCTTGTCTCGCCGGAGTTTGAAAGCGCCACAACAACATCTTTATTGGTAATCATCCCTAGATCGCCGTGACTAGCTTCACCAGGGTGAACAAAAAAGGCCGGTGTACCAGTACTAGCGAGCGTTGCTGCAATTTTGTTGCCTATGTGTCCAGATTTGCCCATTCCAATGACCACTACACGCCCTTGGCATTCCAGCATCAGTTCACAAGCATGGTGAAAACCTTGGTCGATTTTGTTTACTAATGAAACAATAGCGGCTTGTTCTATTTTTACGACAGCTTGGCCAAGCTCAATAAACTTATGGGTTTCTTTGGGTTTATTCATTGGTATTCAGTACTTTTCCAAATGACTAAAGGTTGTTGTAACGAAATATCGGATTGCTAAACATCTAGGAAATAAGCGAATACAGGCGCCCGTTACCATGACACTAGCATATCGGCTAAGTTTATCAGAAGTTTGCAAGAAAATAACGACCAATATAGCTAGGGGCGGGTATATTCGGAAACTTTCGATCAGCCGTCCATAGCTGTAAATCGTTAATACAGGTGCATTGAAAAGAGCTTAATATGGAGGGTTAACTATTCGAAAGTAACTGGTAACCCTGATATGCAACGAAACAGATAAGCAAAATGCCACCTTCAATTCTAGAAATCTGACCCGGAGAGTCTTTTCTGCCCCAAGCCATTATTGACATGGCAATTGTCAGTCCGAACATTAGCGCGTAATCAAAATGCAGTATGCTAGGGTCGATCATAGCTCCGTTTATTAAGCCTGGTATGCCGAGGACCGCCAGTAGGTTGAAGATATTAGAACCAATGACATTACCGATAGCAAGTTCGTGCTCACCTTTAAGTACACCGGTAACTGAAGCCGCTAGTTCCGGCAGGCTTGTTCCAACCGCTACTATAGTGATACCAATAATAAAATCATCAACATGGTATACGTGCGCTATATTCGTAGCACCTATAACTAGGAGGTTAGAGCTGATTTGAAGTAATAAAAGTCCAACTATGACCCAAAATACCGCTTTTCCGTTAGGCATTTGATCAGGAAGTTCATCAACAATTTCTTTTAGCATTAAATCTTTTTTATCACGGTTTTTCTTTGCGGTTCGGGTTAGCCATATTAAATAACCAAACAAACAGGATATTAAAATGATGCCGTCAACCAGAGATAACACAAAATCCATTAGCAGCACGAAAACTAGCACCATGAAAACGAAAAGAATAGGAATTTCTCTTTTGAGGGTTGCTGACTGAACGGTTAGTGGACTAACTAATGCTGCAACACCTAATACCATGGCGATATTAGCAATGTTGGAGCCGATTGCATTACCGATAGCGAGCCCTGGAGTTTCATTTAGCGCAGAGTTGATCGATACAATTACTTCGGGCGCGGATGAGCCCATGGCGACAATCGTTAGCCCAACAATAAGGGGAGATATACCTAGGTTTCGAGCAATAGCCGCCGCACCATCAGTGAAACGATCTGCACTCCACACCAGTAATGATATACCGCAAATTACCATCGCAAAGTATAGAAGCATATAAGTTATTGATTCTCCAAGATTTCTCTATTGTTTCATGAAAGGCAATCTGTATATATGACGATAGAAATAAACCTAGGTCAGATAATTATAATGGTTGCTATCTCAAACACTATCAAGAAGTAATTTGTTTCAAACCATGAATTGAAGGTGTTTATTCAATTCATCTGGAATCTAAAAGGGGGCATTATACGGAAGAGTTGTAAAGAAAGTAACCAGTTCATTCATTCAATTTGAATTGTCTCTATTCTTAGTTGTAAAGGTTTGGGTTACAATGTGCGGCTAAATACCAATCTATCCAGCAATTAGAGAGCGAAAAATGACTGAAAACGAAGTCCAACAAATGATTGAGCAAGGATTAGCATGCGAATCTGTTCAAGTTGGAGGTGATGGCTATCACTTCGAAGCTATAGTGGTTTCTAGTGCTTTTGAAGGAAAGCGACCAGTCGCACGCCAACAAATGGTATATGCAACGGTTCAAGAACATATTTCCAGCGGCGAATTGCACGCGTTGTCGTTGAAAACTTTGACGCCTAAAGAAGCTAGCTAGCTTTAACCATCAATCTATCTTGAGAAAATATTATGGATAAATTACAAATCACCGGTGGCGGCAGCCTTGACGGCAGTATTCGTATTTCTGGTGCCAAGAATGCAGCTTTACCTATTCTCATGGCGACATTGTTGGCTGAAGGGCCTACCACGATTGGCAATGTCCCACACCTAAACGATGTTACCACAACGCTTGAACTGCTTGGCGTTATGGGGAATTCGATGACGTTAGGTGAAAACATGACGGTTGAGATTGATACCAGCACTATTACAACATTTGAAGCCCCTTATGATCTTGTTAAAACCATGAGAGCCTCTATTTTAGTACTGGGTCCTTTGTTAGCGCGTTTTGGTGAGGCTGATGTTTCGTTACCGGGAGGTTGCGCGATCGGTTCTCGACCGGTTGATCTGCATATCAAAGGTATGGAAGCAATGGGCGCTGAAATAGACGTTACTGACGGTTACGTGAGGGCTCGAGCTAAAAATGGGCTGAAAGGTGCGCGAATTTGTATGGATATCGTTAGCGTCGGTGCCACTGAAAATTTACTGATGGCGGCGACGCTTGCCGAAGGTACTACTATTCTTGAAAATGCTGCAAGAGAGCCAGAGGTCGTTGATGTTGCAGAATATTTGATTGCTATGGGGGCGAAAATAAAGGGCGCTGGAACCGATGTTATTACCATTGAAGGTGTCGATCGGTTAGTGGGCGCGCATCATGAAGTCTTGCCAGATAGAATTGAAACGGGCACTTACTTAGTGGCCGCCGCAATGACCGGCGGAAGAGTAAAGGTTAGAGAAACAAATCCGGAGATTTTAGAGTCTGTATTGTTAAAACTTAAAGAATCTGGTGCCAAGATAACTACCGGAGATGATTGGATAGAGTTAGATATGGAAGGCAGAAGACCTAAAGCGGTAAATATTAAAACCGCACCTTACCCTGGTTTTCCTACTGACATGCAGGCTCAGTTTACCGCCCTAAATACAATAGCCGAAGGTACAGGGGTAATAACCGAAACCATATTTGAGAACCGGTTTATGCACGTTAGCGAGCTTCAACGGATGGGAGCTGATATACAAATAGAAGGTAATAATGCGATATGCACAGGTGTAAAACGGTTGAAAGGCGCTCAAGTGATGGCCACAGACCTTAGAGCTTCGGCTAGCTTAGTAATTGCTGGATTAGTTGCAGACGGAGTTACCGTGGTTGACCGGATTTACCATATTGACCGTGGCTATGAATGTATTGAAGAAAAGCTGCAAATAATGGGCGCTAATATCAAACGAGTATAGTAACTCACCATTTTAGCGATATTGAATGATTAAAAAGCCAAGCGTTTGCTTGGCTTTTTATTTTTCGGGTTATTTATTTTTAGGCAATTAGACATAGAAAATCTAAAGGCTTGGTTTCTCTCTTAACTGAAGTTTCATTTTCATTAATTGTTTATTTCTTAAAAGCTCAATTTCGATTTCTTTGCCAATAGGTAGGGCAATAAAAAGCTTTCTCATTTGAATCATACTTTCAACCACATGTCCGTCAAACTTCAGCAAGAAGTCTTCCTGCAATACCCCAGCTTCAGCGCTTGGGCTACCTTCTTCAATTGAAGTTACGAGCAAGCCTTTGCCAAACTCTGCACCTGGGTCAAAATGACTATGCCCGGCGCGGTTTAGTTGGTTCAAACTTAAGCCAAGCCAGTTTCTGACAACGCGGCCATGTTTAATAATATCGTCAAAGGTTTCTTTAACGACTTCAATGGGAGCTGCGAAACTTATGCCAATCTCGTCGTTTGCCTCAACACTAAATTTGGAACTGTTTATACCTATTACTTGGCCTCTGGCGTTTATCAGCGCACCTCCGGAATTACCATAGTTAATTGAAGCGTCGGTTTGAATTCTTGGGTATAAAGGTCCGTGATTTACGGCACTTACAATTCCTAAGGTTACTGAATTTTCAAATAGCCCAAAGGGAGTTCCTATTGCGAGAGCAACATCGCCAGTTTTTACTTCGGAAGAGTTACCGAGTTCCGCTGCTCTAGGTGTTTTGATGTCTACTTTAAGCACAGCAATATCGTTGGGCTGATCGAAACCAACCAAAGTTGCTAACTCTTTTCGGCCATCGGAGAAATGAACAGCAACTCTAAAACTACCAGCAACCACATGGTAGTTAGTTACAATATAGCCATCAGTATTAAAAATAACGCCGGAACCGACTCCTATTGAAATGTCTACCAGCATATCACCTTTTCGACCATCGGACGCTTTTCGGGCACGCCCCTGTCTAAATGCTTTTACACTGACCACTGATGGGCCTGCTTTACTTACCGCTGCTGAATACGAAAATTCACCGGCTATATCACTAGGGTTCTTAGGTTGTTTCTGTTCTAGGTAGAAGCTCCATGCTTGTTGGGCTTCATGCCAGTTAAACCCGATAGGGCTATTGGGAATAAAAAATAAAATTAAAAAGCCAGCCATTAGACCAAGCATGGTGGACTTAAAGACAAACAAGAATTTACCGAAAAGCTTCATAGAGTTATTTTTTGCAAACGAGTAAGTTGAAATTACTCTTATATTAAAACAACTCTATTACAGGAACAATCAATTACCGAGAAATAGAGAGTCTAAGAGTTCTTGACACCGTCAATGTCTAAGCTATTGTGATTGATAACACCCTTTTCTTTGATAGCGTAATCAAGAGCATGTTCATTGCTATCATCTTTAGCGCTAGCAATTTCAACGACATTGGTGTCTTGTTCTTCGCTCTCAGGCTCTTCGTCCTGTTTTTGATTTCTATAATCGTGGGCGTTATATAAATGGTTTGCGTCAAAACGGTCATCACTATCCATTTGATTCTTGAATACCGGGTTTTCTTCTGTTTCTGGTGGAGTTTCGACAGACTTAGGAAGAACCTGGAAGGTCTCGCTAGCACAAAGTTGTGTTGAGCTTTTTGCCATGTGGTCGTACAAAGACTGATAGCTATCCGACACATGGTTAAATAACTCAGCGGTTTTCTCGAAGTGAGTATTAACTTTAGAGTGGAATGCTTCTAATTCCTTCTCTTTTTCTGATAGCGCTTGTTCAAGTCGGTTTTTCTCAACTTCATTCGAAGAATTTTGTTTTCCAAACCAAAAACCAGCAGCTGCTGCGATGATGATGCCTATGGCCGATAAAATTTCCATGAATAACCTTATAATTACGGGATTTTGATGAAATAGTGTACGTTATAACTATAGCTATTCTATCGGAGTTAGTCGATGGAAAATTGATTAATATGACAAAAGAATATCATCCCAAAAACAAAACACTTGCATTTTATGATTACAAGAGTAATATTTGGTTATCGATTACTTTTGTAATCCAATGTGAAGGGAGTCCAAGAAAGCATTAAATGAGCCCAAATTAGATGCCCTACCTGATTGAGGGGCGCTATTCACCCTCAATTAGAGGCTAAGCACACTGGTTGGCATAGGAGACAGATTTGCGGATTAGTAATTCAGAAAAATTACTGATGGACGTTCTTTGGAATCAAGCTTCTCAAGAATCGGATCTTTCGGCAAAGGCGATTATTGTCCATCTAGATAACGAACTTGATTGGCATGACAGAACCGTAAAGACTTTGCTAAATAGATTACTAAAGAAAGAAGCCGTTGGATTAACTAAGCAGGGACGGGGGTACTTTTATTACCCCACTTTGTTAGAAAGTGACTATGTAGAGGCGGCTACTGATAATTTCATATATCGTGTTTTTAATGGCAGCATTTCTTCGCTCTTAGTTGCTTTTAGCAAACCCGAAAAATTGTCCGAGCAGGATTTGATTGATTTAAAGAATTTAATGAACAAGATTAAAAAATAATACTGGAAGCCGGTCATCTAGTTTACGGATAAATGGGAACGAGTTAAGGAGTTAATAGAATGTCTCAAGTGATCTATGAGTATTTGCTAGTTAAAAGTGTAGGCATTTCAATACTAATGCTATTCGTTTTGGTTGCAAGGCTTCCTGCTCTAAAATATTCTAATGCAGCTATCGCCTATAGTCTTTGGTGGATATTACCTATTTATCTGGTCTTGCCGATAAATTTAGTGGACTTAAGTTCTACCTCTCAAATAATGACTATTTTTGCGAGAGGCAGTCAGATGGTTATCGAGTTAAATAGTCTAAATAATTTTAAGGAATATAGTATCTCGACAATAGTGACGACTATATGGAGTGCAGGGTTTATTTTTAGCATTGCACTTTATGTTCGTCAGTACCGTCTTTTGCATGCTAGTTTGCATTCTTTTAAGTTGGAAAGCTCGGCGGCTTCGAACCTTCAATTGAATAAACGTAAATCAATTAAGGTAGTGACTAGCAATCTAGTAAATTATCCTGCGGTATTTGGAGTTTTGAGCAACTATTTGATTGTTCCAAGCAACTTCAATCAGTTTCATTCCCAAAAACAAGAAATGATACTTCGTCATGAGCTCTATCACTTAAGTCGCAGGGATCACAAATCGAATGTCATTAGGGCCATAATAAAGTGTATATTCTGGTTTAATCCAGTAGTTTATTTTGTAGAACCTTTCTTCGAAATTGATCAAGAAATGTCCTGCGATCTAGGCGTCTTGCGGAAATCAAATAAGATTCAACGTAAGGTTTATGCCGAAGTACTACTCGACTCGGTAGCTGCTCTGCGACCTTACCCATTAATTAGTCAATGGAAATACCAATCGTTAATAAAGGAGAGATTCAAAATGTTAAATAAAACGAGCTCAAAAAAATGGCATTCGTGGTTAGTTTGTATGTTGGCCGTTAGTTCTATATGGGTAACTAGCGGTACTGTTCTCGCCAAAAAGGAAACTTCGGTCGCCAAGGAAGCGCGCCCTGTCGTAATGATACAGCCTCGCTATCCTCGCGAAGCTGCCATTAATGGTGTGGAAGGCTGGGTAAAACTAAAATTAGATGTCGATTCTCAAGGTAAACCAATAAATATTAGTGTTGTCGACGCAATGCCACAAGGAGTCTTTGAAAACGATGCGTTAAAGGCTATAGCCAAGTGGAGGTTTAGTCCTTTGGGAGAGCAAAAAAATATGGTTTATACCATGGAATTTAAAGTGGAGTAACTCGGTCGTTTGTAAAACAGATATAAGGTCTCAGTTGATATTTTCTAGGGGTAGGCAACACTGACGAATTTTCAGAGTTGCTCTACTTCAGCAGCCTTTACCCAGTGAAGTGAAACCATTTGAAACAACGTGGAAAACTTTCGTCGATTCTCAGTTAAGTAAACATGATGAACCTGGCTTTAAGGGAGGCTCCTATTATTTATTTCGAGAGGTATTCATGACAAGTTTCTTCAAAGCTTTACAAATTGTAATTTACGCTGCTTTATTTCTGCCTGGCTGCGCACACCACGAATTTCGTTATTTAGACGACAACCTTTCAGACAGAGTTGATCTGGCGAAGGCTGTATTGGGTGACGGTGTGGTTTATTTTGATACCTCTAATTATGGCAAGATCGCTAAGCTTAACAATACTGCTGACCTGCGAAGCTATAATGAAAACCTCCGGATAACAGTGCAATCAGACCTTGTTGAGACAATAAACCAAGCAAGTGAAGGGGGCAAGTTGGCTATTTCGGGGATTGAGTCTGAAGATACCTTCTTTGCGGTTCGAGACGCTTTTTTGTCTCTAGAAAAAAGCCTATCAAAGGAAATGTCTGTTTTATACATCGGTCAATCTCGTTTCTCAGCTAGAATTCGAAAAATTGTTGAAGAATCAGGTGCGAAGTATTATTTTTCCAAAATGCCAGCGACTATTAAATAGTGACCGCTTAGCCTGCTGATAAAAAATAGCTGTAGCATCAGGCGAGCCTCGCCAGCCGCATTGCTGTAACACTATCAATGTGGCTAGATATTACTAGAAATTATTTGTATAGCACGAACAGTGGTGTATCTTTGCTGTTTAAATTCATCCTTTATCTAAATTGAATGAGACGAAGAGCCTTTACTTATGAAACCGATATCTCGTTCAAATAAACTCCATGGCATTTGCTATGATATCCGTGGTCCGGTATTGGATGAAGCCAAGCGATTAGAAGACGAAGGACAGCAAATCCTAAAGCTCAATATTGGCAACCCCGCACCTTTTGGTTTTGACGCACCAGACGATATTCTTAAGGATGTAATCCATAACTTACCTTCTGCTCAAGGGTATTGTGACTCTAACGGTATCTACTCTGCAAAAGTAGCTATTCATCAGTACTACCAAATGCGCTCCATTGAAAACATAAATGTGGATGACATTTATTTAGGTAATGGTGTTAGCGAGTTAATTATGATGTCTATGCAGGCTTTACTAAACGTCGATGATGAAGTGCTCATTCCAAGTCCAGATTACCCGCTTTGGACCGCTTCGGTTAAGCTTTCAGGGGGCAAGCCTGTCCATTACCGCTGTGACGAGCAAGCTGACTGGTTTCCCGATACAAGTGATATCAAAAAGAAAATTAGTTCGCGAACCAAAGCGATTGTGCTAATTAACCCAAATAATCCTACTGGGGCGGTTTATTCAAAGGAGCTGCTCGAATCGATCATTGAAATTGCAAGAGAACATCAGCTAATTATCCTGAGCGATGAGATCTATGACAAAATTCTATATGGTGAAGCTAAACATACCTCGATCGCTGCGTTATGTGACGACGTAATATGCGTTACTTTTAGTGGTTTATCTAAGAATTATCGAGTAGCAGGGTTTCGCGTAGGCTGGATGCTGTTATCAGGTCCGTTATCCTATGCTAAGAATTATGTTCAGGGGTTGGATATGCTTTCGTCAATGAGGTTGTGCGCAAATGTGCCAATGCAGCACGCGGTTCAAACTGCATTAGGAGGGTTTCAAAGCATAGAAAAACTAATTGCTAAAGGAGGCCGTTTGGAGCAACAAATGAATTTGAGCTATGAGTTGATTAACGACATTCCGGGAATTTCCTGTGTTAAACCAAAGGGGGCTTTGTACCTTTTCCCCAAAATTGATATTAAGAAATTCAATATCAAAGATGACGAACAATTTGTTTTTGATTTTCTTCAACAGAAAAAAGTGCTATTGGTTCATGGTAGAGGTTTCAATTGGCACAAGCCCGATCATTTCAGATTGGTTTTTCTACCGCACCAAGAGCAACTGACTCAAGCTATAAATGCTTTAGCAGCATTTACGCAAGGTTATCAGCAATAAATCGATCTAATGAAAAACGTGGCTAGTCGCTCTAAAACTAGATATGGCTTGAGTTAGGCAGTTGCACTTGCAATTAGGTGTTCTGTCCTTCATTCTTCTTTTCTAGATGATTAACTCACTGATTTATCATAAAGAAAAATACGGTCGAAATAGCTATGCATGTAGTCTCAGAAGACATCTCATTTGACGGTCCGTCCGGATCTATAGAAGGTTTGTTGGATAGTCCCCACGATAATGCCGTTGAAAGTCCTTTTGTGTCAGTATGTTGCCACCCGCATCCTCAACATGGCGGCGCAATGACGAATAAAGTGATATATACCGCGTCTCGCTCGTTAGCGGCATTGGGAATGGTTAGTCTGCGCTTTAATTTTCGCGGTGTAGGGAAAAGCGCGGGAAGTTATGCCGACGGAGTCGGTGAGCAAGACGATCTCACCGCCGCAGTCAACTGGATGAAAGAGCGATATCCTAACAAACAGCTGATATTAGCTGGCTTTTCATTTGGTGCTTATATTACAGCAATGCAGTCAAGCGCTCTTGGCTGTGACGCGTTAATTAGTATTGCACCTCCAGTTGGTAGAATTGAATTTACGGGTTTCAAAGAGCCCCAAGTTCCTTGGATTGTGATTCAAGGGGAGCAGGATGAGCTAGTTGATTATCAATTGGTTACGCGTTGGGTAGGCCAGCGTAATCCTATTCCGAGCCTCTATAGCATGCCCGAAGCAAGTCACTTTTTTCACGGAAAGCTAGTTCAACTCAGAGAAGCTATCACCGAATTTTGTTTATCGAACCTTTCTGTGTAAAATCCATACTACAAACAGAGTTTGTTTATCGAACCGGTTAGATGCCATAGATAAATAAATTACATGGAATGAAATGGAGCTCTATTAGCTCCATTTTAAGGCCTATTAAAAATGCCTCATTGTCACTCAGTGACTAAGCAACACTATTCGGACTCGAAACTTGCAATGACCAAAAAGCCGATAAAAAAGCTCAAAGATATCTATATGTGTGATGTATCTTCCGGAGAATATAGCGAAGATGCGCAACAGCTAGCGGCTCTCGAAAAACTCGATGACTTATTGCTTAGGCTTGTTGAATCTGAAGAACCTCAAACCTTAGTAGGGCGAATTTCCTCGATGTTTGGCGCCAATAACGCGCCAATTCAGGGATTGTATTTTTGGGGTGGCGTTGGTCGAGGAAAAACTTATCTGATGGATATGTTTTTTGACCATTTACCCATTAAGAAAAAGATGCGGCTACACTTCCATCGCTTTATGCATCAAACTCACGAACAGTTAACCGATTTTAAAGGGCAACAGGACCCTTTGCTATTGATTGCGGATGAACTGGCAAGTAATACTAAAGTCATTTGTTTTGATGAGTTTTTTGTAAAGGATATTACAGATGCAATGATATTAGGGGGGCTTTTTCAGGCGCTATTAGCTAGGGGCGTTAGTTTGGTAGCGACTTCAAATATAATGCCTGAGCGACTTTATTGGAATGGCCTTCAACGAGAGCGGTTTATTCCAGCAATCAAATTAATAGAAAAACATTGTGATATCGTTAATTTGGACAGCGGGATTGATTATCGTCTACGGACTTTAGAACAAGCGGATATTTTTCACTGCCCGCATGATCAAGAGGCTATTGATAACTTGAATCATAGCTTTGACCACCTGGCTACCGAAGAGATGCCACCGGGGGTAAACATAGATGTTGAGCATCGCCCCATCAAAACCATTAGATGTGCTGAAGGCGTTATTTGGTTTAGTTTTGAGGCGATCTGCGAGACCGCAAGAAGTCAAACCGATTACATCGAGATCTCGCGATGTTATCAAACCGTTATGGTCAGCGATATTCCGCAACTGGAAAGTAAAGATGATTCAGCGATGAGGCGATTTATTAGTTTGGTTGACGAGTTTTATGAACGGCATGTTAACTTAATGATAACAGCAGCAGTAGAGTTAGAGGATCTATATACCGGTCAATTGTTAGCTTTTGAGTTTAAACGAACTTTGAGCCGATTACAGGAAATGCAGTCCCATGATTATTTGGCGTTAGAACATTTGGCTTAATCGATATCGTTATATTACAGATTGAGCATTAAATAAATAAAGTTTCTGCCTCCATTATCGGAGGCAGAAAGGGTAGCGCAAAAGACTAGACAGCCATATCCTTTAATTTCTTTAAAGGACGCACTTTAACTTGAGTTGAAGCTGGTTTAGCTTTAAACATAGTTTCTTCACCAGTAAAAGGGTTGATACCTTTACGAGCTTTAGTGGCTTTCTTCTTAACGGTAGTGATCTTTAGCATTCCAGGTAAGACAAACTCTCCACATGCACGCTTTTTAATGTGACGCTCGATAACATCACCTAACTCATCAATAACAGAAGATACTTGCTTTTTGCTCAATTCTGTTGATTCTGCAATTTCTGCAATAATCTGAGTTTTTGTATAACGGTCTTTAATGAGTTTTGGTTTTTTAGCTGTAGCCATTTATAGTTCCTACTTTTCGGTTATATAGATAAGTTTCACAGAGAAATATGCTTTCCTTAAAGAAAGTCATTTTCTTAATTCGCTTTTTACCGGAGTTTTAAGCCTAAATAAAGCAAATATTAGCTTTAAACCAATAAAAACAACCTTCTTTGGGATATCTTACAAATTATCGAATAAATTGGTGCTTTTTTGATCAAAATAGCGCACAATGCGCCCCCTTTACGAATTCAGCCAAAATGGCACTCTCTATCAAGGTTATAAAGGCCGCAGATTAGTAAATAATCACCGCTTTTCCTGTTAGAAATCGTAATTTAAATAAAATTGACTATTTTTGTCGAAAATAGGTTGTGAATGGCAGGGGTTTTCTGTAAAATTCGCGCTCTTTTTTGAATGCAAGAAAGAATTAACAGGCAAAATCAAGCCCACATTGGAGCTAAGAATGAGAACTTTTAGTGCAAAACCAGAGTCAGTACAACGCGAATGGTTCGTTGTAGACGCAGAAGGTAAAACACTTGGCCGTTTGGCAACTGAAATTGCGCGTCGATTACGTGGCAAACATAAAGCAGAATATACACCTCATGTTGATACAGGCGATTATATCGTTGTAGTTAACGCTGAGAAAGTTGCAGTAACGGGCAAAAAAGAAGCAGACAAGATGTACTACCGCCATACTGAATTCCCTGGTGGAATCAAAGGTATGACTCTTGGCGAACTTCGTGAAAAAGCGCCAGAGCGCATTTTACAAAAAGCCGTTAAAGGTATGATCCCTAGCAATCCGCTAGGACGTGATTGCCTACGCAAATTGAAGATTTTTGTTGGTCCTGAGCATACGCATCAGGCACAGCAACCAAAAGAACTAAACATATAGTTGGTGAATGAGAATGGCTGATACACAATATTACGGAACAGGTCGTCGTAAGAGCTCTACAGCTAGAGTTTTCTTGCGTCCAGGTAACGGTACTATCACTGTTAACCAACAACCTCTTGACGAATACTTTGGTCGTGAGACTTCAAGAATGGTTGTTCGTCAGCCACTTGACTTGACTGAAAACAACGAGAAATTTGATGCATACGTGACTGTTAAAGGTGGCGGTGATACAGGACAGGCTGGTGCGATTCGCTTGGGTATTACTAGAGCTTTGATGGAATATGACAATGAATTACGTCCATCGCTACGTGCTGCGGGTTATGTTACTCGTGACGCTCGTGCTGTTGAGCGTAAGAAAGTTGGTCTACATAAAGCACGTAAGAGACCTCAGTTCTCTAAGCGTTAATCGTATTTTTGGGAGTATTCCCAAAAGGTACGACTTTACAGAGCTTTTCAAGAAACAATCGGTTCAAACGGGCTGGTTGTTTTTTGTTATCTACAGTAATGTAAATCTTAAAATCACCGTGAAATCATTTCAACCTTAAAAATTAGTTTCTGGTTAGCGATAGCTTATAGCTTCTCTTGCAAGTGAACATAGAAACTAGCAGACCTAGAATTTTCCAAAGCAGTATGCATTTATCTGCCGGCTCTTTTTTTAAAGAAGTTTGTCACCGTTTGAGTACCGACTCGGCCAGTTCAAATGACCCTTTATAAGCTTGGTGTTACCTTTAATAAACCGCAGTATCGTGACTTTTAACCTTGAATAGTTAGTCCGTTTTATTGGCGTGGAGTATAGCAGCAGCCTAAGCTGGTTTGTTGCTCGCTTTCCCTCAATGGATTATTCGGTTTTTACTTTTGCTTTCGCTTGGCGTTTTTCTCTTCGTTTGATTTCATCGAGGTATAACTCTTTGCCGGCAGGTTGGCGTTTGAATCGTTTATAGCCCCAAAGATATTGCTCGGGCGAGGCTGTAATGAGTTGTTCTAATTGTCTGTTAAGACTTAGATTAAAATCTTCAAGCGACAGGTTACTACTATTAAAGTCCGGTTCCATTATACTGATATTGAATCCCTGATATGAGCTATCCCTTAGGCAGGTTCCAAACAGCAGTTTAGCATCTGTTTTTTGAATGAATCGATGTAACAATGTCATGGTATAGGCTGGGTGTCCAAAAAACGGACTGTAAATTCCAGAATTTAGTCGTGGTGCTTGGTCAGGAAGAATCATCATCACACCTTGTTGGCGGAGAGCTTTGAGCATTTTCATAATACTCTTTGGCGAAGTATCGAAGGGTTTACCTCCAAATTTTTGCCTAGCGTTTAACATGAGGCGGTTAAGCGGTTTGATTTTTGCGGGACTGTACATCGAAATAGCATCAAAGTTGAGTTGAAGCCAATGCCAAAAAAATTCCCAGTTTCCAATGTGTGGCACGGCGATAATTGTCGGACGGCCATCGCCTCTATTTATTAATTCAGAACCAATATGCTGTATGAATTTAGAGCGAATAAACTCTTCATTACCCAGCCACGCGTATGCCGCTTCTTTAGTCATATAGAAATTCAGTTTTAGATAGTCAAGAGCAATCTCCTTATGTCGTTGCTCTGTATCCTTAGGAAAACATAGTTGTAAATTGCGCTTAATAACTCTGGTCGTTTGGTTATTGCTCCAGTAGGTTATTTTTGCAAATGTAGACGCCATGAACAAGTAAATGCTCTCCGGGGTAACGTAGGCAACCCCAACAATTAATCGAGTTATAACATTTAGAAGCACGAGAACTCTCATTTTGTTTTTAAGCTATTGTAACGCTATTTTTTACAAATAGGTTAGATGCGGTAATTTAAAATAGTTACTGAGGAGAATTGTTACTCAAGTTGGTAGTCGGTGTAACAGTTTATTCTATAGGTGATAGCGTTTCATTAACCTATAGCAAGCGCCAGGCACTAATTGTAAGTGTCGCTGAGGATAAATAACTTTGTCGTCAGTTATTGGTTTAGTGCATACTTTCACTATGAATAAAATACACTTCGCTCATGCTAACGGTTTCCCTGCAAATTCCTACAGCCATTTTTTTAGCTACCTTAGCAGGTATGATATTGGGTCCATAAATACCATGGGGCATGCGAACTATCCTGTGTCTGAAAACCTATCTTTTCTAGCAGATGAACTTGTATCTTACATTTCTCGTAGTAATGATAAACCTATTATTGGCATTGGTCATTCTTCTGGTGGGGCTGCTACATTATTAGCCGCCGCCAAACGCCCTGATCTTTTTAAGCAGGTCATCCTAATTGATCCGGTCCTACTAGGAAGTAAGAAACGTTTAGCGATTAAGCTATCAAAATTATTAGGTTTATGGAGTAGGTTTAGTCCTGCTAATAAAGCGAGAAAAAGGCGAAATCGGTTTAAAGATAAGGCTGAAGCATTTCAGTACTATTCCACAAAGGCACTTTTCAAAGACTTTGATGAGAACTGTTTTAACGACTATATCGAGTACGGCTTAAAAGCTACGGGCCAAAATTATGAACTGCTTTTTTCGCCGATTGTTGAAGCCGATATTTTTGATAATGTGCCCACGTATATACCAAGAGATTTATCGCAAGTTAAGGCTACAATATTATACGCTAGTAATAGCAATTTGTTTGGTCAAACGGATGTTAATTGGTGGAAGAAAACTCATCCAGCATTTGAGTTGATAAGTTTTGAGGGGAATCATCTTTTTCCTTTAGAACAGCCGCAGGCCGCTGCAAAAGCAATTGATAAAATCATAAGCTCATAAAATCATAAGATCATAGAATCACAAAATCATAATTTCATAGCTTCAACGTTCTTAGCGTTTATTTCTGAGGCGGTGAGCAAGTCAACTAATGCGAAGCCTATTTTGTCGCCAGCTTTTAATTGACCTAGTAATGGTAAGTCGCTTGCTATAACATTTGCAATTCTCGGGTAGCCGCCGATGGTTTGTCCATCAACAGAAGATATTATAGGTATACCATCTGCGGGTATTTGGATAGATCCTTGTGTTAAGCCAGTCGATACAATTTCAATCGGTAGTGAACTTAGTATTGGCTCGCCTTTTAGTCTAATCCCCATTCGGTTTGAGTTTGGTGACACTTGGTAGCTATTGGACAAAAATTTGTTTTTTTGATTGCTCGTGAATTGGTCAGACTCTAAACTATCAACACAACGTAAAAGATAATTGCCTGAATAACTGGGGCGAATTTTCTGACTCAGCTGCCGCTCTTCGACCGCTGGTCTACTCGTAAAATATAGCTTATCTCCATCTATAAATTGTCTGTTCTTATAACCTCCAAACCCGGCTGTGAGATGGGTCGAATAACTTCCGAGTTGTTGGGCTAGGTCAAATGAGCCTCGAATCGCGAGATAGGCTCTCGCACCTTGTATGAGCCTGCCAAAAGCTAACTTGTCGTTGGGGGTTAAAACGATAGGCTGACATCCGCTAATCGGTTTATTGTTTAACGTTAGCTCGAACTCCGCTCCGCAAATAGCAACTGTAACTTTTGCATGAGCAATTAAAATAGGACCTATCTGAGTAATTTCTAGGACAGGGGCGTCTGGGGAATTACCTATCAACCAATTTGCCATATGCATAGCTCTGGGGTCCATCGCACCACTTTTTGACACACCCAAATGTTGAAGACCAGTACGCCCAAAGTCTTGTATACTAGTTTGTAATCCAGCTTTAATAAATTCAAAGTAGGGTGGATTCATTGTTATGATAGCCCTTGTTCCTGTGAAATCCTATTTGCTTGGCTTAGAGCGATAAACTCCTTACTCGCTATAGAAACAAACCTTATTTTGTCTAATGGGTTAGCAATAGCAGGGTAATCTTTTTTAGGGTTAAACATAACTACTGGAGTACGTCCTATAATTTGCCAGCCTCCGGGGCTGTTAACAGGATAAATGCCGGTTTGATTTCCGCCAATGCCAACAGAGCCTGGCTCAATTCTCATCGCCGGTGTCTTTTTTCTAGGGCAAAACAGGTCAGTAGAAAGCCCTCCCAGATAAAGAAAACCGGGAAGAAATCCAAGCATATTAACCAAGTAATCCACTTGCGTATGGCGTTTGACGATTTCTTGTACTGTTAAACCAGTATGTTCGGCAACCGTTTTCAAATCTGGGGCGTACTCTTCTTCGTAGCAAACGGGAATTTCTATTAAGCGACTATTAAAGGAGGCTATCGAGATGGGCTTATCGAGTGTTTTTTTCAATTGCTTAGTTAGGATGTCGAAGGATTCTAGGTCGGGGGAAAAGTACAAAGTAATGCTTTGATAACTAATAACTAGATCATGAAAGCGTTCGCCAAATATATTTTTGATTTCTTGATTCAGAGAGAGCAGCTGTATTGTCAGCTCAGTGCTTACTGTAGCCTTAAAAAAAATGGTTATTGCTGAATCACCATTGGCAATGATTTGGTAAGCAGGTAATGTATATAGATGTTTACTCATTTCAAGTCATAAATTGTTTAATCAGTTAAATCCAAAAGCAACTAGTTTTGCTGCGAATATTTTATCTAGTAAGTCGAGCCTATCAATATGTTTTTTGTTTTCCAGTCTTGGTCGATATACTGAATAATTTCTTTCGCATTTTTGGTATCACCATGTAAACAAATACTGTCTACATGACACACTATTTGACGTCCAGTAGCTGTTGTTACAGGTTCAGCCTTTGCAAGTGCCGTGGCCTGTTCTAGAATTTTTTTCTTTTCATTGAGTACAGCACCGGGCTCGGTTCTGGATGCCAAAAAGCCATTATCTTTATAACGTCTATCCATAAATCCTTCTCGAATAAACGGGTGATCGAAATAAAGGCATGACTTGATAATCTCACCACCTGTTAACGCTAACAAACGCATGCCAGGAAACCGCTCACTCACCAGCTTAACGATAGCCTGGGCTAGTTTGTGATTTTGTTCTGCGTAGTTATAGAGGGCACCATGAAGCTTAATGTGTGAAAGTGTAGAGTCTAATTTTTGCGCGATTTCTTCTAAGTGTGATATTTGTTCGCATATGGAATCAAGCAGTCGTTGATTTGATAGGTTCATGATTTTTCGACCAAAATTTTCGCGGTCTGGATAGCCTGGATGAGCGCCAATTTTTAAATCGCTAAGTTTTGCATTGGCAATAGATATTTGCATTGTCTCACTGTTTCCAGCATGCCCGCCACAGGCAATATTGCAGCGAGAAATATATGCCATTAGTTGCTGGTCTTTGTCACAATCAAGGCGACTGTTGCCTTCTCCGAGGTCGCAATTGATATCAACACTTATTCTTTTGTTATGGTCGGCTAACATGACATAAGTTCCGCTAGAGTAAACCAAACGCGGACATCAGACTTCTTCCGCTTAGCATTAATGTGACTAGTAACACGGATATACCTAATACATTCTGGATTTTGTTATTGCGTTGCTTGCCCAGCCTTGGTTGGTTCATTATCCAGATAAGAAATACGGTGACAATGGGCAGCAAAATACCATTGGCTACTTGCGCAAACCAAATAATTGAAACTGGTCGCAAGCCGGAACTTGCGGCAAAAACGCCGAGTACCAGAATGACTATCCAAATCATTTTAAACTGGCTGCTAGATAGAGCACTTTTCTGGTTCTCCAAAGGGGTCTTGAAGAGTCCACTAAGCGCAAACGCTGCTGCTAAAGGAGCGGTAATTGCCGACGAAATCCCAGCGGAAAATAACCCTAATGCCATCATTATCTCAGACCAAGAACCAAAAATAGGGCGTAGAGCTGGTGCAAGATCGGCCGTAGACTGTATTTGAGTTTGTTGGCCAAAAAAAGCCGTGGCTGCTGTCGATAGGATTGCCATAGAAATAAGACCGCCTAATGATATGGATAAATACAGGTCCTTACGAACTAACGGCAGGTCAGATGGCTTTCTCCATTTTTCAGCGACGCTAGACGAGTGGAGAAACAGGTTGTAGGGGACTACGGTGGTGCCTATTAAAGCAATAATCGTTAACGTTGAACCGCTCGGGATACTTGGAGTAAACATGCCCTTAATTATTGAAGAATAATCAGGGTTAGAGAGAATTAATGTCGCTAAAAATGAAAAGCTCATTATTGCAACCAGCGCGATAAGAACTTTTTCAATGACTTTGTATTTGCCTGTCCATAACAAAAGAAAAGCGACAAAGCCTATTACTATTGGCCAAATACTTGCTGAAGTTTCGGAATCGAGCAGTTTATTCATAATGCCTGAGAGGCCTAACGCTGCACCAGATAAGTTACCGCCTTGATATGCCGCGTTACCAATAACGATTGCTGATACCACTAACAAAATTGCTAAGCGTTTTACCAGCGGTTGAGTTAACGATTGGCTAATGTTTTCGCCGAGCCCTTGTTGAGTCACTAAGCCTAGTCGAGCAGCCATTTCTTGAAGGATCATGGTGGCTATCACTGAGAACAAAAGTGCCCACAGCAAGCTAAAGCCAAAGTTGGCGCCAGCGATACTAGCGGTAATTACTGTACCAGGGCCAATAAATGCAGCGGTAACTAAAAATGCGGGGCCAATTTTAGGAAGTTTCATCTGTGGTAACTCATAGATTGATCAAAATTTATTTGCCGTTTTAAGCTATCATACATTAACAAGCCGTACCCGTGACAGTGAAACTAAATGTCTTTAAAAATCAATCTGTTATAAACAAAAACTGGCAATTCCTTGTAAATGAGATACTATTTCTTTATGATCGCTCGGATTATCAGCTAGATCTCGCTTAAAATCGTGTAATTTAGGCGCAAAAACGCTGGTTTTTCAATCCAAATTTTATCTCAAACGCCAAAGCGTCAAAATGTATGTTTGAGACCGTATTTAAGAATTAATGTGTAAATATTGCTGGTCGATGGGGAGACTATCCGAATGAGTAATGAGGGTGTAGATTTAGAGAAACGCCGTTTCTTGACTTTGGCGACAGCCGGAGTAGGAGCCGTAGGCGCTGCCTATGTGGCTGTTCCGTTCCTTGGTTCTTGGAATCCAAGTGAAAAGGCTAAAGCTGGCGGAGCACCGGTTGAGTTTAATTTAGACAAAGTTGAAGTCGGCCAAATGGTTAAAGTGAAATGGCGCGGAAAGCCTGTATTCGTTGTGCGTAGAGACGAAAAGTCGGTTAACGCGCTTGCAGGCAAAGGCGAAGAACTTAAGGACGCTGATTCAGCCGTTGAAACTCAACAACCTACTTATGTTGATAAAGCAACGCGCTCAATACGTCCAGATATAGCGGTAATTGTTGGTATCTGCACACATCTTGGATGTGTGCCTCAACACAAGAAAGAAACCGAAGTGAGTTGGGGCGGAGGATTCTTTTGTCCTTGTCACGGTTCAAAATTTGACTTAGCTGGCCGAGTATTTAACGGGTCTCCAGCATCGACTAATTTGGTGGTTCCACCTTATTCGTATCTTGCTGATAACAAAATCTTAATCGGCGTAGATGAGGGAGAAGCATAATGGGCATAATGACTCAATTCATGCAGTGGATCGATGACCGCTTCCCTGCTACTAAAGTATGGAATGAGCATTTAGCTCAATACTACGCGCCTAAGAACTTTAACTTTTGGTACTTCTTTGGTTCTTTAGCGTTACTGGTACTGGTTAATCAAATATTAACCGGTATCTGGCTAACAATGAACTATACACCAACCGGTGAAGGTGCTTATGCATCTGTAGAATATATCATGCGAGACGTTGAATGGGGTTGGTTGCTGCGCTACATGCATGGCGTTGGTGCTTCTGCATTTTTTGTCGTTGTTTATCTGCATATGTTTAGAGCCTTGTTATATGGTTCTTTCAGAAAGCCTAGAGAGCTTGTGTGGATTTTCGGGATGATTATTTTCGTTCTGTTAATGGCTGAAGGTTTTATGGGATACCTATTACCTTGGGGTAATATGTCATACTGGGGTGCTCAGGTAATTATAAACTTGTTTAGTGCTGTACCTGTAGTTGGTGAAGACCTAGCTGTTTGGATTCGTGGAGACTTCATTATTTCTGGAGCAACACTAAATCGATTCTTTGCGCTTCATGTGGTCGCATTACCCATGGCTATATTGTTAATGGTTTTCCTTCATATTGTTGCGCTTCATAAAGTTGGTTCAAATAATCCAGATGGAATTGATATTAAGAAGCTGAAAGACGAAAACGGTATTCCGCTAGACGGCATTCCATTTCATCCGTATTACACCGTTAAAGATATTGTTGGTGTTGGTGTTTTCCTCTTGATTTTCTGTGGCATTATTTTCTTTAGTCCAGAAATGGGCGGTTACTTCTTCGAGCCACCTAACTTTACACCGGCAGATCCTCTGAAGACTCCGGAGCATATTGCGCCAGTTTGGTACTTTACGCCTTATTATTCAATATTGAAGGCTGTTCCAAATCAAGGACTTGGTGTCATTGCGATGGCGGCGTCATTGGTCGTTCTGTTTTTCCTACCGTGGTTAGATCGAAGCCCTGTTTTGTCAATTCGTTACAAAAGCCCTATTTTTAAAGTTGCTTTAGCACTATTTGTTGTTTGCTTCTTCATCTTAGGTTATTTGGGTATGTTAGCACCGAATGACATGAGAACTTTAGTGGCTCAAATCTGTACAATTTATTACTTTGCATTTTTCTTATTGATGCCATGGTGGAGTCAATGGGGTACAACTAAGCCAGTTCCAGAGAGGGTGACACACTAATGAAATCGTTACTTAAATTATCTTTGATCTCAATGCTGGCATTTAGCACAACCGTTTTGGCGGCAGGTGGTGGAGCGTATTTGCCAAATGATAAACTACCCACTTATTCAGGTCATAAGTTAACAACGTCGATGCAAAATGGCATGCAGGTATACATGAATAACTGTATGGGTTGTCATGCACTTGGGTTTCAACGTTATAACCGCGCGGCGAAAGACCTAGAAATCCCAGAGAATCTCATGGTAGAAAATTTGATGTTTACCGGAGAAAAAATTGGCGATTTAATGGTAAACAACATGCCGGCAGCTTCTGCAGAAAAATGGTTCGGAACTGCTCCACCTGACTTATCTTTAATCGCTCGTGCTAGAAAGCCTCAGTGGTTATATAATTACCTACGCGCCTTTTATCAAGATCAATCGCGTCCTTATGGAGTGAATAACTCTGTATTTAAAGATGTAGGTATGCCGCACGCTCTTGAAAGTATGCAAGGTATTCAAGATAAGACTGAGAAGGTAAAGGGTTTAGAAAATGACATTGACTACGCGAACGGCGATATAGTCACTGCTCGTGACAAGTTATCTAATGGCGGTAACGCGTCTGAGCTAAACAAAATGATTGCTGACGCAGAAACACTTATTCACGATAAGCAGGAAGAAATAAATGCGTTGGCTGCTGAAGGAAAGTACTTTACTTTGGTTAAAGAAGGCTCAATGACTCCACAGGAGTTTGACTCAGCGATGATTGACTTGGTTAATTTCCTTGAATATGTCGGTGAGCCAATTAAGCGAGAAAGAAAGAGCTTAGGTATCTATGTAATGATGTTTATTCTTTTCTTTATCTTTGTTGCTTATTTATTGAAGAAAGAATACTGGAAAGATATACATTAAAAAGTGCGGAATTAAGCTTTTTAGAGCGACGGTTTAATGGCGGCCCAATACTGAGCCGCCTTTGTCGTTTTTAGAAAATGCGAAAAATAGTCGCTTTAAACAAGTGAAATTGATTTAATTTTAGGGAGAAGCCTATATGGCAACCGTAGCCAAACGTTCGATAATGACTTTATACACAGGGTCTGATGACGTCTATAGCCATCAAGTAAGAATTGTTCTTGCTGAGAAAGGCGTCAATTTTGAAGCTATCGAAGTATTAGACTCTCGTCAGCCTCCAGAAGATCTGATAGACCTTAATCCATATAATACCGTACCAACACTAGTTGACAGAGAGTTAGTACTGTTTGAAGCGCCTATTATTATGGAATATTTAGACGAAAGATTTCCGCACCCACCACTTATGCCAGTTTACCCAGTTGCCCGTGCGCGTTCTCGTTTGATGGTACGTCGTGTGGAGAAAGATTGGTATAGTTTGATGAATACCATTTTGAATGGCAAAGATAAAGAAGCTGAGCAAGCTCGCAAAGAATTGACTGAAAGTTTGTTGACTCTTGCTCCAGTATTCTCGGAAACACCTTATTTCTTAAATGAAGAATTTTCATTGATCGACTGTTGCTTAGCACCACTATTGTGGAGACTTCCTGCTATGGGAATCGAGCTAACAGGACGGGGCGCTAAAGAAGTGACTTCATATATGGAGCTGTTGTTTGAGAGAGAATCTTTTCAGGCTAGCTTGAGCGATATTGAGCGCGAGATGCGTCCTTAAGAAAATGACTCAGACACTATTTATTTAGTGAAAGTCTATAAATCCAAAAGCTCTTGGTTGTTTACTACTAAGAGCTTTTTGTTTTTAAACCTCAGAAAAGTGAGAGAACATTTTGACTGGTTTTAGTCCTATTGGTGAAACATTTACTTCAAACAAGCCTTATTTGTTTAAAGCTCTTTATGAGTGGATTCTAGATAATTCCGGAACACCTTATCTACTTGTGGACGCTACTCAAGTCAATGTTCAAGTGCCGCTAGAGCACGTTAATAATGGTCAAATTGTACTTGATGCATCGCCTAATGCCATTGATCAATGGTATTGTGATAATGAGGTTATTTCATTTAGTGCGCGCTTTTCCGGTAGAGCCCAGAATATTTACATTCCTATGACTTCTTTACTGGCTGTTTATGCACAGGAAAATGGTCAGGGAATGGCCTTTCCTGAAGAAAAAGAAATTGAAGTGCAGGATGAATCCGAGGAACACAAACCTTTGGTTGATGACGACGCTAGTGGGGATGAGGTTCAATCATTGAAAAATGATAGCGAGCAAAACTTGGATAACGCCACAAGCGATTCTAAGAAAACTAAAACAAAGAAGACAGTGTCCCATTTAAAAGTTATTAAATAACTTAGTTGGCAACTACTAGATAGTTTAACTATTCGTTTTCATCCTCAATAATTTCAAAGACTTTGATGACTCGAGAGACGCCGTCGACATTTCGGGCAATCTCAACGGCTTTATCTGCCTCCGCTTTGGTGACTAAGCCGAGTAAAAATACTTCATTGTTTTCCGTGACTACTTTGACTTTTCCAGAGGGGAAGTTCTCGGTAAAAATCATAGAGGATTTTACTTTTGAAGTAACAAATTCATCATTGCGGCGAGCGAAGAAGGAAATTGGAGCTGCAATTCTGATTTGGTTATAGACTTTTTTTACGTTGGCAATGGATTCAACTTCTTTTTTTGCTTGTTGCTTCAAAGATGCTGTGGGGGCTTGGCCTACTAATAGTACAGTTGCATTATAGCTAACAGCCTCGATATTCGTGTCTGCCCAAATTTCATCATTTTCAAACAAAGCTGCTATCGTTTTTATCTCTATATTCTGGTCTTCTAGCTGAGTTGGAACTGTTCTTCGATCCTGCGATGCAACTGCACCAGCTCCGGCACCTGCAACCATTAACCCTGCACATCCGGTCATTGAAAAACAACTAACCAACAATAATAAAAGTGCTAGTTTTCTCATTCATTTTCTCCAAATAATTGATTATCAATTAAGTCACAAAGGCTATGAATAACTAATAAATGAACTTCTTGGATTCTTGCGGTTGAGTTAGATGGCACGCGTATTTCTACATCGTTTTCGCCAATCAATCCTGCCATTTCGCCGCCATCTTTTCCTGTACAAGTAATAATTAGCATATCTTTTGCTAAAGCGGCTTTCATTGCCTCAATGACATTTTTAGAGTTTCCACTGGTCGAAAACGCAAAAAGAATATCGCCAGATTGACCAAGCGCTTTTACTTGTTTGGAAAATATTTGACTGAAATCGTAGTCGTTACCTATGGCGGTAATTGTCGGTGTATCTGTGGTTAACGCGATAGCAGGCAAAGGTGGCCGATCTCTTTCATAACGATTTAACATTTCCGAGGAGAAGTGTTGCGCATCACCAGCTGAGCCACCGTTGCCACAGGTAAGGATCTTACCGCCATTTAGCATGGTTTTAACCATCAATTGTCCAGCACCGGCTATCTTTTCAGGCAAAGCATCGGCCGCTGCAATTTTAGTTTGAATACTTTCTGTGAAGTTGTTTTTAATTCTGTCAATTATCATAAACTGAGGTTCTTTGAGGTTGAATATCTATTTAAGTAAATGCCGCTTTTATCCAATTATAGTCAAGCCTATCTAAACTACCACTAATCGCAACAACGTCAAATCGGCAACTAACCCTATTTGCAAGCTTATTGGTTTGTAAATACGACCCTGCAGCTTTCACTATTCTCGATTGTTTGCTTCGGTTTACGCTTGCCGCAGCGCCGCCAAATGCTTCTGATTTTCTATACCTAACTTCGACAAAAACATAGTCACTATTATCTTTTGCAATAATATCAATTTCGCCAAGTTTACAAAGGTAATTTGTCTCTAATATTTGTAAACCATTCTCTCCAAGAAACTTCTCAGCATAGCGCTCAAGTTGGTCGCCAACTTGCTTTTTCATAGTTCCTTGATTAGAAAATAATTGCAAATTTATGCTCGCTTTTTTACCTACGATTTTGGTTCAAGATAGTCTAGGACTCTCCATCAGTTGGCGCATTAATAACCGATAGTTCATCGTCATCGAATTCTGGTGCTGTCCGTTCCTTAGTTGCTTCTGGAAGTCCATCTTTAAATTTCGCCCAAGTTAAGTAGCGATGTACGAAACCATCCTCATCAATTCCGATTTCTCCTGAAAGTCCATACCAACGATAATTTGGAAACGCTTGCAGTCGACTGATTTGAGGGATTATTTGATAGGCATCATAACCTAAAGCAAATAAGCGACCGTTGCTGTCTTTTAAAATTTCAGTGGCAATCTCGGATATATTCGTTCGTGTATCCAACATATCTTCTTGCTGAGAAATATAAAGCGGGATATCAGAAAACTCAACTCCGTCAAGCTCATTGTCTAGCTGCGGCGCAGGACGCCCAGAATAGATTCGAGAAGTCGAAATAACCGGTAGGTCGAGTGCAAAATAAAAATCAATAAACGGTTTTATACGACGACCTTCTTTGGGTTTGGAAAGCATAAAAATAAAATCGGCATCTTGACGTCGTCTCATTTCATAGACGATATTTCGACCAAGCATTCGCTCGAGTTTTGCTTTTCGAGTGATACTTGAGTCTACTCCAAGTAGCTTTTGAACTTTCTTGTCGAGGTTCTTAATATCATCATATTGTTGGCTATCAATTACTTCGCCTCCAAGTTGTTCAAAATAGTCTTTAAAGGCTATTCTTGCGCGTTCGCCGCGGGAGTCATTTGATACAAAAGCTATTCCTTTGCGAAATCCATTTTCCCAAGCTCTATGAGCTGCTTGAACGGCTTCATCTTCAATAGATAATACAAATTGAAATGCCATTGGGTGTGAGGTTTCTTGGTTAGAGCTGTTAAGAAATAGCGATGGAATTGCTAGCGCTTCTTGCTGAATGATTTCGTCAATAGCCTTTTTATTAAGAGGGCCAATAACAAAGTCGGCACCGTCCTCGATCGCTTTTTGATAGCTAGAAAGACCCGAGTAAGATTGTGCCGTATCGTAAAACGCAATTGATGGAATTTCTAACGTGTTGTTGGTTTGGTAATGAGCTGCAACAATGCCGTCGTGAACCATTTTACCTTGTTTGGCAAAACGTCCGCTGAGAGGAAGCAGTACGGCTATTTTGTTAGGCGCAATAGTGTCAATGCTAGATAAGCGCTGTAAAGATTTTGGCTGCACCACCATGGCAGGGTGTAAAGGGTATCTTTCTTTCCAAAGAGCCATTTCTTTGAGTAGCTTATCTGGGCGCTGACCCCACATCTGGTTGATTTGAACAATTTCAAGCCAGCCATTTAAGCGTTGCGAGTTAAAATCTGAAATAACTTGTTGTAAAAATTCGGGACTCATTTGGTTAATAGCATCCCATATTTTTTGATTATTTAAAGCTAGGAGTTCAGGCTCGTCAATAAGATCATCCAGCCCAATTCGCTGCTTAGCGGCTTCAAAATAATTATTATTGGCAAAATAGCCGTCAGATAGCGATTGGAAGTATCTTATTTGCCATTTGATAGAATGGTTGCTTGCTGACGAAATCGACAACAGTTGAGAAAGCGAGGCCCGATGTTGTTCGACTCTCTTTTCTTCAATTTCCTTAGCAGCTTCGGATAACAAGGCTTCCCCGTAGAACAAGTGATAAGTGTCTTTTTGATTAACGTTTAAGTAGCGGGCATCAATTCGGACTAATAATTCCAGTGCTTTATCTGTGCGTAAGTCATCGATCAATAAGCCCGCTGCTTGCACAAGTAACGGATGCTTGGTACTTGGCTCCGCGTTCGCTGCGGTCTTCAGAATGCTATCCACATCGGCGCTAGTAGCCGCAAATTCATTTGCTTGGCGCTTGCTCGCACTACCGCAAGCTAATAAGCTCAGCAATATCAGGCTGACGCAAACAAATTTACTGATTTGAGTGATATAATTATTCATACGCTTAACTCTTGTATAAGGGAGAATCGATTTTGTAATGTCGAAAAACTCCCAGCAACTATCTATTCATTTTAAAGGCTTACAATATGTCCGACGGTGTTAGCAGAGACAAAAACCACCAGTATGATGAAACTCCCTCTAATACACCGGAAGGTACACTCTACGTGGTCGCTACGCCAATTGGAAATCTTGATGACGTAAGTGATCGTATGCGTCACACTTTAGGTCGTGTAAACCGGATCGCCGCGGAAGATACGCGGAGAACTAAGCAATTATTATCGCATATTGGTGTTGATACGCCATGTTTTTCGTTTCATGATCATAACGAAAGACAAAAGCTTGACTGGATAGTTCAAATGTTAAAGTCAGGTGAATCTTTAGCCTTGGTATCTGACGCAGGCACTCCGCTTATCAGTGACCCTGGTTACTCTTTAGTTAGAGCGCTTCGACAACAATCTTTGAAAGTTGTCTCGGTACCTGGACCATGTGCGTTAGTGGCTGCTCTTTCTATCGCGGGGCTTCCTAGTGACCGGTTTGTATTTGAAGGTTTTTTGCCTAATAAATCTTCCGCTCGACTCTCTTACCTGCAAAAAATGGCGCATGAAACCTCAACTACGATATTTTATGAGTCTTCACACCGTATTCGAGCATGTATAGAGGACATGTCCACTATTTTTGATAGTGACCGACAAATAGTGATTGCGAGGGAACTGACCAAAACGTTTGAGACTGTGTTGCAAGGTAACGCTGAGTCGTTATTGGAAACCTTAAGAAATGATCCAAATCAAAGTAAAGGTGAGTTTGTCGTTTTGGTAGGGGGCGAAAAGCCGCAATTGGATGAGCTTTCACCAGATGTAACGCAACTGGCCAAAACACTGTCAGAGCATTTGCCTAAAAAGCTGGCGGCCAAGATTACCTCGGAGACCTTTACCGTTAAGAAAAAGCCTATTTACGAGTTTTTATTGGAGCAATAGGCTAAAACGGCTGCTTTTTCAGATGGTTTCAGGCAATTTAAGGCGGTATCGCGCTGTTTTTACAAAAACTTTACTCTGCGTCGGTATTTTTATTGGTAGCATGATAAAAGGTAGTAATCTGTTGTTTGATATAACTAATTATTTAACAGCAAACGAGATCGAATTTAACTGGGAAGAGGCTGAGTGACTAATTCAATGCAGAAATCACAAACACTTTTGATCGTAGAAGATGAAGAAGCAATTAGAACGGGACTTGTTGATGTGTTTGTTTATCACGGTTTTGAAGTAGACTTTGCGGTCGACGGTTTGGAAGGTTTAGAAAAGGCGATAGGCGGGAACTATAGTTTAATATTGCTTGATGTGATGTTGCCATCCATGAATGGTTTTGATATCTGCAAGGCCATTAGAGAACAGGACAAATCACAACCGATTATCATGCTAACGGCAAAAACCGCCGATGAAGATATTATTCAGGGACTTACATTGGGCGCCGACGATTACGTCGCTAAACCTTTTTCAGTTGCTCAATTGGTTTTGCGTGTTCAAGCGGTGCTTCGTCGCTCCGCTGAGTCCCAAGACTCAAACGAAATCATTAAACTTGATTCAAAACGAGAAATCGATGTGGCGCATCTATGTATTAAAGGAGAGGGGATAAACAACTCGTTTACCCGACGCGAAATGCAGGTTATAGAATACTTACACCAGAATAATAGTCGGCCGGTTTCGAGAGAAGAATTGCTAACTAAAATTTGGGGTTACCGTCCGGATATGGATATTGAGACTAGAACGGTCGACATACATATCGCAAAAATCAGAAAGAAAATCGAGTTTAACCCTAAAGAGCCTAGCTATTTGCAGACCGTACGGGGCGCGGGTTATAAATTGTTGTCTCAAGTAGATTAACGATGAGAAGAGTCTCTTTAACTCAAATGCGATGGGGTTTTCTAGCGTTCTTTCTCGCTTTGGCAATTCCCGCAACTTTACTTAGTTTAAAAGCGCATCAACAAATTCGCTGGCAAATTATTCATCAATATCAAAAAGAAGCTGAAAGGTTAGTGGCTAGAATTGACACTCAAATAGGTGATGCGATAAGGAAGGAGGAGTTACGCTCCGATACTGATTATACGTTCTTTGTATTAGCTGGAACCCCGGAATCTCGATTTATTCAGCGCTCAGAACTATCAAAATTTCCGGTTGAATCTCCATTAGGCGGAATAATCGGTTATTTCCAAATTGATGAAAATGGAAGTTTTAGCACGCCTATTTTACCGTCAGAACATGTTCAGTCCGAAGTACAGCCACGCCTATACGGCATTAGCCAAGCTGAAAATCAAAAAAGAAAAATGCTGGAAAAACAAGTTCAGCAAATACTGTTTGATAACAGACTTGTTGATGTATCTGAATTGAAAGCGACCTCAAAAACTGAGGAGACCATTGGTGCCGCTAACAAGAAAAGTGGGTCAGAAGAGTCTGTTGCCGTTGAAAGAAGTATTAACCAAACGTCTACACTTAATGATGACCTGCAGTCAGATGAAACTGTCGTAGTGACTGGAAGTCGAATGAAAAGGGAGCAAGTTGATGATGCCCTACAAGAAAAAAAATCACAAGCTAAAGTTGCGGAGAAACAAGCTGTAGCTCCAAAAAGTCGGCAGCCTAGTAATTATCTTGCAGAACAACTTAAGTCAAAACAAACAAAAGGATACTCTCAAAGCGCCGACGAAAACGATTTATTAACAAAGAGACGTTCCCGTAAGGAGAGTAATTATAGTCCGCAGCAGTCGCTCTATGAGCAAGAATCTTCTCGTCCAGTTGAGCGCGATAAGATTGAAATTAAATTATTTGAAAGTGAAATTGAACCATTTCGATTTGAGCGTCTAGAAAGCGGGCATTTTGTAGCCTATAGGCAAGTTTGGCAAAACTCCACTCGACTAATTCAAGGGGCTGTATTTTCGGCAGAGGATTTTGTCAATGACGCTGTTTTGCCAAGTTATAAGGCTTCATCTTTATTCGCCGTCGCAGGAATGTCTGTTCGTTATGGCCAACAAACTGTCTCTAGTTTTGGAACGCCTGCTGCCTCTTATTCGAACAATACTTGGTTAGACGAGTTGGATGCCATTGCATCCATTAAGTTGTCGGCGCCTTTTGATCAGCTTGCCCTAGAATTTCGTTTGGTAGAGGCGCCTACAGGCTCTGCAACAGGGTTTGTTAATCTTGTGACGGTTTGTCTGTTAATCGTTTTGACGTTTGGTATTTGGTTACTTTATCGATTGGCTATAAAACAGGCCGATCTAGTGGAACAACAACAGGATTTTGTTTCCTCGGTTAGTCACGAACTAAAAACTCCATTAACGTCTATTCGAATGTATGGAGAGATCTTGCGTGAAGGGTGGGTCAATGACGAAAAGCGCAAAGAGTATTATGACTACATTTACACGGAATCAGAAAGGTTGTCTCGATTAATTTCTAATGTCCTACAAATATCCAAAGTTAATCATAACGCGCTTGATTTAGAATTATTACCGGTCTCGGTAGCTGAGCTCGCGAACATGATGAAATCTAAGTTGGATTCGCAAGTGGCGCAAAGCGCATTTTCTATGAATATTTCTGTTGCCCCGGAATTGAAAGCGACTGTTATTCAAGTTGATAGCGATGCGTTGTTGCAGGTTATGATTAACTTAGTTGATAACTCGATTAAATATGCGAATAAAGCCGACCTCAAGCAGATTGATATTGATTTTCAGGTGAGCCGACGAAGGGATGTGATTATATCAATCAGAGATTATGGTCCAGGAATCGCCAAAGATCAGTTAAATAAAATATTTGAGCTGTTTTATCGCTGCGGAAGTGAGATGACCAGAGAAGTTCAGGGCACCGGAATTGGGTTAGCACTGGTTCGCGAACTGACGACGGCAATGAATGCAAAAATTGAAGCAATTAACCATCAACCAGGGGTAGAATTTAAAATACGGTTTTCAGCCTCCGATCATTGATAAAACGCTTATTTATGAGTTCTTTCCACTATATTCACTTATCCAAGTGTGTATTTCCTAATTATTGCTAAAAAAAGCCACTTTTAGTGCGATCTTAGTGTTTGTTTAGTAGCAACAGACAGTCAGTTTTGTTATCATGCCCCGCCTAAATTTTGAGCAAAAGAGGAAAGTTGAGTGGATCGTGCGGAATTAGAGTTACAGTTAGAGGTTTGGAAAGACCTTGCAATTAGCAAGCAAATGTTAATTGGAGCCGCGGCTGACGCTCTTGGAATTAATTCTGATTGCAGCATGGAAGAGATCAAAGCTGCGTTCGAGAATGCCACATTGCGTGCTACTCAAGCTGACGCTATTGTCGCTAAAGCTAAAGAAGAGGCTGATACTGCTATTGCTGAAATGCAAGCGAAAGTAAAAGTTGCTGATGCTGCTCGTGTTGCAGCCGAAGAAAGCGCTTTAGAAGCTAAGAATGCTCACCTTGCCGCTGACCAACGAGTTGATGCGGGAAGAGAAGCTAATTCCGATGCTCTTAAGAAAGCTAACGCGCAAATCGTTGAGCGAGATAAAACACTTAAGCAAATCAAGAAGGTATTAGCAGACTCTCCGGAGAATGTCGTCAAAAAACTCAAGGTCCTTAAGAAAGAGAAAATGGACGAGTCTAATGCTAGAAAAAAAGCCGAAGAAGATGCGAGAAAGCAACGCAAAGACAAACAAAAATCAGAGCAAGAACTAAAGGACCTGGAAAGCACACTAGAACAATGTGCTAGCTTAGTTGAGAAAACTCGAGAGTTAAAGACGTTTAGTGAAGCTCAATATGACCAGTTAAAAGATCTAGTCGAAGATTCAAGCAAGTTGGAAAAGACGCCAAAATTGGATGAAGAGCTTCTTGAAAGCATTGAAAAGTTAGCAGGTAAGGAAGAAGAAGAAAAACCTGCAGCTAAAGCTAAATCTAAAACGACCAAAAAGCGAGCTAAGAAAAAGTAGTTTTGTGTATGGTTATGAACTAAAGGTTGCCAAGGGCAGCCTTTTTTTTTGCTTCAAGTAAAGTATAACTCGATTCTAAATTTGCTTGTTGTTAAAATACCCGCAGAGGGTCAGCCGGACAGTCGCCGCTAGTTTTACTAGGGGAGGAAAGTCCGGACTTTATAGAGCAGAGTGCCAGGTAACGCCTGGGCAGCGTAAGTTGACGGCTAGTGCAGCAGAAAGTAAACCGCCTATAGATTAGTCTATTGGTAAGGGTGAAAGGGTGCGGTAAGAGCGCACCGCGTTGGTGGTAACATCAATGGCAAGGTAAACCCCACTCGAAGCAAGACCAAATAGGATTCCGTTATAGCTTTTAAGTTATTTGAGGCGTGGCTCGCGTTGGAATCGGGTAGGTCGCTCGAACCAAGAAGTGATTCTTGGTCTAGATGAATGACTGTTCACGACAGGATCCGGCTTATAGGCTGGCCCTCTTCTTATTTTTAGCTCCTGCTTGTGCTGGTTCTTTGGCCAAGTCTATTCTTTGAGCTATGCTTTTCTCAAAATTATATCTCCAACCGAGTTAAATCTAATTATTGAGTTTAAACTTAATGTATTACTTTAACTTTATATCTTAACCTTTTGAATTTATTCCCATTCATTTTTCTGCCTAAAGCTACTTATAACAAAATGCGCTAAGTCCTTGTCCTGTAAGCATAAATTAGCGATTTTAACGGTGGCTTTTTGCTTGACAAAGCACCGTATCACTACCTATAGTGCACAGTAGTGGAGAAAAGTGTCGTTTTGTGTCGTTTTGTGTCGTATCAAAGATTTTTTATCGTTTGAGCGACATTGCTGGCCAAAACTTAGGGTAATCCCCAAAACAGGATTAAAAAAGTGTTTCGCGGAGCAAATTCAATCAATTTAGATTCAAAAGGGCGCATTGCTATACCAGCAAAGTATCGCCCAAGCATTACTGAATCTAGTGCTTCCCACTTAATTGTCACCTGTGACCCCTATGATAACTGCTTACTAATATTCACACTAGAACATTGGGAAGGCACTGAATCTGATCTCCAATCTCTCTCCAACTCGAAACCTCTCCACAGACGGTTAAAAAGAACCATGTTATCTCACGCAACGGAAGTTGACATGGATGCAAGCGGACGCTTATTGATTCCTAGTGTGCTCCGGGAGCGCGCTAAGTTATCTAAAGACGTCATGTTAATAGGTCAGGGCAAAACTTTTCAACTATGGGATGAATCATCCTGGCATCAATTGGTTGAAGAAGATATGACAGTGTTATCTAGTGAAGAGCTGGATAGCGACGACTTACCCGATTTATATTACTAAGAAGCTGAACAGTCGATGGATACTAAAAAGCCACATATAACTGTTTTGTTAAATGAAGCAGTCGACGGACTTAATGTAAAGCCTGACGGTATTTACTTGGACGCGACCTATGGTCGTGGTGGTCATAGCCAATTAATTTTATCCAAGCTCGGTGAAAATGGCCGGTTAATTGCGATAGATAGGGATCTTCAAGCGGCGGAAAATGCGAAACAAAATAAAGATGATCCACGGTTTAGCTTTTTTCATCAGGATTTTGCCAGCATTAAGACGCTTTTGGGTCAGCAAGATTTGTTAAAAAAGGTAGACGGCATATTGCTTGATCTAGGCGTGTCATCACCACAATTAGATCAGGCTGAAAGAGGGTTTAGCTTTCAAAAAGATGGTCCTTTAGATATGCGAATGGATCGTTCTAAGGGGATGTCGGCAGCAGAATGGGTAAACGAAGCTTCTGTAGAGGATATGAAGAAAGTTTTTAAGGAATATGGTGAAGAGAAATTTGCATTGAGAATAGCTAGAGGGATTGAGACCGCTAGAAAAATTAAGCCGATTTCAAGAACAATTGAACTTGCCGAGATAGTTGACCGAGCGTGTCCGGTAAAAGATAAGTTTAAACATCCGGCTACTCGAACTTTCCAAGCGATTCGTATTTTTATCAATGATGAGCTAGGGCAATTGAAAGAAACCCTTGAAAACATGTTTGATTTGTTGTCCGAAGGTGGTCGTATGTCAATCATCAGTTTTCATTCATTAGAAGATCGCATGGTAAAGCGATTTATTAAAGAGCAATCGCGAGGAACTTCGTTGCCAAAGGAAATTCCGATAACTGAAGATCAAAAGAACATTAAGTTTCAAAAAATAGGTAAAGCGATTAAGGCCTCAAACGAAGAGGTGAGTTTAAATCCTCGTTCGCGAAGCGCAGTTTTGCGTATAGCGCAGAAGTGCTAGCTATGAAGGATAAAAAGAGCAAGGCAAGAGCAAAGCGCACCAAAAATGGACAGAGTGGGACAACACCATCTTTGATAAAAGTGTTGTTTGTCGATGTGTTTGCAAAACATTGGTTAGTTGCTCTGCTATCGACTTTGGTGGTTTTTTCTGCCATGTATCAGGCTAAAACTAGCCACGATACAAGGCGAGCAGTTGCAGAATCACAAAAATTGAGAGAGACGCAACAAAAGTTGGAGATTGATGGTCAGTCTCTGCGCCTTGAAATAACTAGCTTGACAGAAGCGGATAGAATTTCAAGCTTGGCTAAAAAACAACTAGATATGATTGAAGTGACAACAAATAACGAAAAAATTATTACTCTTTAGGACATTGGAAAAATTATTGTGAAACAGGCAAGAAAGCCCAACTCAGTTCCACTTTGCAGCATCAGGTTTTACCTGCTGTGTGGAGTATTGTCTGTTGGATTTGTTTCGCTAATGGCACGTGCTGTTTATTTGCAAATAGATAAGTCGGAAAGTCTCAATCAGCAAGCTGATTCTCGTAGCTTGCGAACAAAAGGGATCACCACCTACCGAGGCGATATTTTAGATAGAAATGGTGTCGAATTGGCAAGCAGCGTACCGGTTAAGTCTGTGTGGATGGACATTACCGAGGTATATAAAAAGTCACCGTTATTAACTGAGCAAGGTTGGAATCAGTTAGCTGTAGTCGCACAAAAAACCCCGAAACAGTTCAAGCAATGGATCGCCAAAAGAAAAAAGCGTCAATTTGTTTGGGTTGCTCGCCATCTCGATCCACAAATGGCTAGCTTGGTAGCGGGGCTTGGTTTACCCGGAGTCTTTCTCCAGGATGAGTCTCGTAGATATTATCCTTCCGCGGAAATTACCGCACACCTAGTTGGCTTTACAAATGTCGATGATAAAGGACAGGAAGGTTTAGAAAAATCTTATGATGAGTGGCTAACCGGCAAGCCTGGTGCAGAGAAAGTAGTAATGGATTTACAGCGACGGGTGATTGAGCAAAGGAACGTAATTACTGAAGCGAAAACCGGACAAGAACTTCAATTAAGCATTGATTCTAGAATTCAGGCAATCGCTTACAAAGCATTAAAAACAGCAGTTCTAAAGCATAAGGCTAAAGCCGGCGCACTAGTAATGATTGATATTGAAACAAGCGAAGTACTAGCGCTTGTCAGTCAACCATCTTACAACCCTAACCGCTTTGACTTAAGGCTACCAGAGTTAACCAGAAACAGGGCGTTTACCGATAGTTTTGAGCCTGGTTCCACCGCTAAGCCTTTCACCGTGGCGAGTGCTCTTGAAGCGGGTGTTGTAAATTCTGCTACTAAAATTAACACTGCTCCGGGAAGGATAAAAATTGGCCGCAAAGTGATTCCTGATGGTAAAAACCACGGGTTATTAGATGTCGCGGGCATTCTTCAAAAATCAAGTAATGTCGGAGTTACTAAACTTGCAATGATGATGCAGGATAGAGACTTTTTAAAATCATTTTATAGTGTCGGGTTTGGAGTTGGTACTGCCAGTGGTTTCCCGGGCGAAAGCCCGGGTATTTTTAATATTCGTCCCAACTGGAGTCAAGTAGAAAAAGCAACTTTGGCCTATGGTTATGGCTTTACGGTAACACCTATTCAATTAGCTCAAGCCTACGCGATTTTAGGTTCGCACGGAATTAAGCGGCCACTCTCACTGGTAAAACTAGAGCAATCACCAAACGGCGAGCGAGTGCTAGACGAAGGTGTTGCTAGTGAAGTTGTGAGTATGATGGAAACAGTTGTAAATGAAGGTGGAACAGGTCAGAAGGCGAGCGTAAAAGGGTATCGGATCGCGGGTAAAACCGGTACAGCTAGAAAGGCGATTGCCGGCGGTTATGGTGATGAATACACCGTGTTTTTTGCAGGTATTGCGCCAGTTAGTAATCCTAAGGTAGCGATGGTTGTTTTTGTCGATGAACCCGGTAGTGAAGATTATTATGGTGGCCAAGTTGCGGCGCCAGTTTTCGCAAAGGTAGCAAGCGATACATTGAGATTGCTGAACGTTAAACCGGATCAGAATGTCGTCAGTAACAAGAAAATGGCAAAAAGCAAAACTCAAGGAGCGTCCAATGGATAGTGCTCCAGTTTTAAGTTGTGTACTGAATGAAATTTCCAGTGAGCAGGTAGAGACCAGCCGGAGCAGTATCCCGGTTGGTCCACTTCGCCTCGACAGTCGATTAATAGAAGAAGGTGATACTTTTGTTGCTATTGAAGGGTATCAAAATGATGGTCGCGTATATATTCCAGTAGCTATTAAACAAGGAGCTGCCTTAATTTTTGCGGAAGCTAACAATAGCGACGAGTTTAAACAGTTATTTGAGGATGTTGCTGAAAACAAAATAATTTGGATTGCTAACTTAAGACAAAACCTCAGTCAGATTGCGTCCAATTATTTTGGTAACCCTTCCCAAGAATTAAAAAATGTTGCAGTAACGGGTACCAATGGAAAAACTAGCGTTAGTTATTTAATTGCAAAAACCCTGCAAAAACTAAATTTTGAATGCTATTTAATGGGGACTCTTGGCATCGGTTGTTGTGGAAAATTAGTCGCTAGCAATAACACAACCGCAGACGCGATTACATTACAGTCGATTCTCCGAGATGCTCTAAATAGTGGGGCGCACTTTTCTTCAATGGAGTTATCTTCCCATGGAATCGACCAAAATCGAGCGGATGCGGTTCAACTGAATACGGCTATTTTTACCAATCTTACCCGTGATCACCTAGATTATCACGGCAACATGGAAAACTACGGAGCCGCGAAGCGAAAGCTCTTTTTGCATAAGCACTTGAAGAATGTCGTATTCAATATGGACGATCGTTTTGGTAGAAAACTAGCAAAAGATGAAGCGATCGTTGCAACAAAATGGTTAACAACAATAAAGTTGCCAACATCAGGTTCAAACCTTAATCGATGGATATGGGCGGAGGATGTTAATTACTCGTTGCGTGGAATACACGCAAAAGTATATAGCCCTTGGGGAAGCGGAAAACTAGATTCTCCTTTAATTGGTCAGTTTAATTTGTCTAATTTGTTGTTGGTAATTGCAGCGCTTGGGGCAATTTTAAAGGATGTAACACCAGTACTAGAAGCTCTCAAGAAAGTAAAAGCCGCAGAAGGTCGGATGCATACAATCGGTCATTCAAAAACGCCGATAGCAATTGTTGATTATGCACATACTCCAGACGCTCTTGAGAAAGCTTTATTAGCGATTCGTGAACATTCAGTGGGTTTAATTTGGTGTGTTTTTGGTTGTGGCGGAGACCGCGACAGTGGTAAACGTCCCCTTATGGCTAAGATTGCTGAAAAATTATCAAATAGGGTTATTGTTACTCAGGATAATCCGCGTCTAGAGTCCGAAGAAAACATTAAAAATGACATATATGAAGGATTTAAAAAGCCAGAAAAAGTAAAGTATATTTCCGATAGAAAAGTCGCTATTGCTGAGGCAATTAAAGCGGCGCGGCCAGATGACGCGGTATTAATCGCGGGTAAAGGTCACGAAGATTATCAAATCATCGGAAAAATTAAAAATCATCACAGTGATATAGAAATTAGTACTGCTCTTATTGAGGAGTATCTGTCGTGATTGCAATGTCTCTCCAACACATCGCAGATGCAACCGGCGGAAAACTGTACGGTGACGATATTACAATCAAACAGGTGTTTACCGACAGTCGTGCAATTGACGATTTAGAACAATTACCGAACAGTTTATTTGTTGCGCTGAAAGGGCCTCATTTTGATGCTCACCGTTTTGTCAACAGTGTTGTTTCACAAGGTGTTACTTGTGTTTTAGTTGAAGAGCTAACAGACGCCAACTGTAGTCAAGTTGTGGTGGAAAATAGTCGACTAGCCCTGGCAGATATTGCTCGACAGAATAGACGTATCTCCAATGCGCGATATGTTGCTATTACCGGAAGCAGTGGTAAAACAACGGTGAAAGAAATGGTTGCAGCGATTCTGGCCAAGGCTGGAAAAACCAAGGCGACCGAAGGCAATTTTAATAATGATATCGGTGCACCACTTACGCTACTAAATATCGATGAGTCAACTGAATACGGTGTTATTGAGTTGGGGGCAAATCGTCCCGGGGAAGTTGCATTTACCGCGGATGTCACCAAGCCAGATGTCGCAATGGTTAACAATATTACCGCCGCTCATTTAGAAGGGTTTGGCAGTATTCAAGGAGTTGCTACAGCAAAAGCAGAAATATACTCGGCATTGTCGGATAACGGAGTTGCCGTTGTTAATGCCGATGAACCATTTAGCTCTCACTTTGATAAAAATATTGGTTGTAAAAAACTAAGCTACTCGATGAAAGAAGCCACAGATGTGTATTCGACTGAAATAGAAATACTTTCAGACCAATCAATTAGATTTGTGTTAAATGTTGTCAATGATGAGAAACAACTAGAAAAACAGCATATAGAATTACCGTTAGTCGGTATTCACAATGTGTCAAACGCACTTGCCGCGGCGAGTTGTTGTCTGGCTTTAGGTATTGGGCTAACCGATATCGCTAACGGCCTAAAAGACACGCCTGTTGTATCTGGTCGACTAAACGTATCGATGCTTTCTAATAATTGTCGAATAATTGACGATACCTACAATGCTAACTTGTCTTCAATGAAGGCTGCTATTGATTTATTAAGTAGTTACTCTCCACCAACTCTATTAGTTGTCGGTGATATGGGAGAGTTGGGGGATTTGGGCAGACAATGTCATGAGGAAATTGGCGCCTATGCCTTCGATAAAGGTATTACTAAATTATATAGCTGTGGTGTGCTATCGCAGTTTAGTCATTTTGCTTTTAGGCAAAAGCGACTCGATAAAATAGAAAATGATAGTCTTGAAAATTTGGACAGTGTTCATTTCTCAAATAAAAATGATTTAATAAAAACAATAAAAGACGAAGCGAAATCTGGGGTAACAATTTTAGTCAAAGGCTCCAGAAGTGCACACATGGAAGATATCGTAAATGAATTAAAATCCAGAGATAGTGGACGAGATAATTCAACGATACATTTAGAAACGGAATCCAATGTCGCTTTCCTAAAAGGAGAACAGTGATATGTTGTTGTGGCTTGCTAGCATACTCGAACAATATTATTCCGGATTCAATTTATTCCAGTACTTAACTTTACGAGGAATACTGGGTGTCATTACCGCTTTTTTAATTTCGCTGTTACTTGGCCCATACATGATTAGAAAACTAAGTGTTAAGCAAATTGGACAAACAGTAAGAGATGATGGTCCGCAGTCTCACTTAAGCAAAGCGGGAACGCCAACAATGGGCGGCGCCCTTATTCTTGCCGCTATTACTATATCAACGTTGCTTTGGGCTGACTTGGAGAGTCGATTCGTTTGGACTGCGCTGTTAACAACTATTGGTTTTGGGTTAGTCGGTTGGGTCGATGATTACAGAAAATTAATTTATAAAGATCCTAAAGGATTGGCTTCTCGTTGGAAATATTTTTGGCAATCAGCAATCGGGTTGACCGCGGCTATCTACTTGTTTCTAAGCGCTCAAAGCGATGTTGAAACTATTTTAATTCTGCCATTTTTCAAGAACGTGGCTATTAATATGGGGCTCTATTACATTCTATTTACTTACTTTGTGATTGTAGGAACTAGTAATGCGGTTAATTTGACTGACGGTTTAGACGGTTTGGCTATTTTACCTACGGTATTAGTGGCAAGTGCCTTGGGTGTATTCGCTTACCTGACAGGAAACATAAATTTTTCTGAGTACCTTTCGATTCCTTATGTGGCTGGTACTGGCGAGTTGATAATTTTCTGTGGTTCTATAGCTGGAGCAGGCCTAGGTTTTTTATGGTTTAACACCTATCCCGCTCAAGTATTTATGGGAGATGTAGGGGCTCTTGCATTAGGCGCTGCTTTGGGTGTCGTTGCTGTAATGGTCAGGCAAGAGTTTGCCTTGTTTATAATGGGAGGCGTTTTTGTTATTGAAACGGTTTCAGTAATTCTACAAGTTGCCTCGTTTAAGTTGACGGGTAGAAGAATTTTCAATATGGCACCGTTACATCATCATTACGAGCTTAAAGGTTGGCCAGAGCCAAGAGTGATTGTTCGATTTTGGATCATATCAGTTATCTTAGTTTTGGTTGGTTTGGCAACATTAAAAATAAGATAAAGAAAAACACTTGGTAGTAAGATTTTTGAACTAGACGGAAGAAGCATTAATAACAAGCATTTGTTAGAAAAAAACATAATAGAAACAATAAAAAATAGATAGATAAATATATGCAGGACATCAAAAATACAAAGCACATTATATACGGACTTGGTCAGTCTGGCCTTTCCTGTGCGCGCTATTTTGATCGCATCTCGAAGCATTATTTTATTGTTGACTCACGTGAAAGCCCTCCCGGAGTCGATTCTTTGAAGTCGTTAAAGTTTTGTCTTGGTTTTCAATTTGGAAATTTACAATCTACGTTGCTTGATGGCTGTGAACAGTTAATAGTAAGTCCTGGGATATCTCTTAATGACCCTTTTGTCGTGGAAGCCAAGCGTCTAAATATCGATATTTGTGGTGATGTAGAAATCTTTGCGAGAGCTTGTAATAAACCGATTATTGCTATAACCGGTTCCAATGGAAAAAGTACGGTAACGGACTTAACCGAAAAGTTACTGCAATCAGCTGGTATCAGAGCACAAAAGGCTGGAAATATTGGGCTGCCAGTATTGGATTATTTGCCAGAGCCGAAAGCCGATTTGTTTGTACTTGAGCTTTCTAGTTTTCAACTGGATACCACCAACTCACTCAAGCCAGAGATAGCATTGCTTTTGAATATTAGTGAAGACCATATGGATAGGTACGAAAATTACGGTGATTACATTGCATCAAAACATCAGGTATATAACGGTGCGAAACATTGTATCTATAACAACGATGATAGAGAGACAAAGCCTAAAACTGTAGACGCTAGCATTCAGAGCTTTTCAGTTGAGGCGATGCCATCTGAAAGTAATTCTGTTAATTCGTATATTAGCTCTGACCAACTTGGTTATCAGATTATGATAAATGGTGTTGCCGTTATTCATACTAATCGCTTATCAATTACAGGTATTCATAATTGGAAAAATGTACTTGCCAGTTTGACTGTTTTAGCTTTGTGCAAACTACCTTTTGATAAAGCTGTTCTTTCTGTATTAGAAAGCTATAAAGGCTTACCTCATCGATTTCAATTGGTAAGCCGTAATCAACAGTGTGAATGGATAAACGACTCAAAGGCGACTAATGTTGGCGCTACAGTATCGGCCATAGAAAGTATTGTTTTAGAAGAAAAACAACAGCTTATTCTTATCGCAGGAGGGGATTCAAAAGGAAGTGATCTATCACCCCTCGCACCGGTTTTATTAGAGAAAGTCGACTACCTTATTCTTCTTGGTATGGACGCAAAGAAGTTGGCACAACAAGTGCCAGCTAAACAAGCCATTTTTGTGGACTCAATGCAGCAGGCTGTTGACAAAGCCCGTGAGCTAATCGGTCAAGGTGACAAAGTATTATTGTCACCAGCATGCGCAAGCTTAGATATGTACGCCAATTTTGAAGCTCGAGGAAACGCTTTTGTGGAAGCAGTGAGGGCTTGCGCATGAAAGTAGATACAACTCAGGTAATATGGTACGACAGAACGCTCGTGTCGATTGTCGCGATACTAGTGGCTACTGGTTTAATTATGGTCACTTCAAGTTCATTACATTATGCGGAAAATACATTTTCCGGTAATTCTTATCATTTTTTGGTGCGCCACTTAATTTACCTATTTGTCACTTTTATTGCGGTAGCCGTGGTTTTGTCTCAGCCAATTATTCGATGGCAGCAATACGGTCCCTATTTATTGGTCATCGGATTATTTCTGCTTGTTTTAGTGCTCTTAGTCGGAAGAACTGTAAACGGCAGTACTCGCTGGTTAGCTATCGGCCCGCTCACTTTACAAGTGTCTGAGCTAATAAAACTATTTGTCGTTGTTTATATCGCTGGCTATCTAGTTCGCAGAACCGATGAATTACAAAACCAGCTGGCCGGTTTTATTAAGCCTTTGATTGTGTTGGCGTTGATTTCAGCGTTGTTATTGTTAGAGCCTGACTTTGGCGCCGCTGTTGTAATTCTTTCTACCACTCTCGCCATGTTGTTTTTAGGTGGAGCAAAGTTATGGCAGTTTATAGGTCTTACAGCTGTTGTTGGTGCAACGCTAGGTGGTATTGCCGTTAGTCAACCTTATCGATTACAACGAATTTTGACGTTTTTGGACCCTTGGGCGGATCCTTTTGGAAGCGGTTATCAATTAACACAGTCGCTGATCGCATTTGGTAGAGGAAATATTTTTGGTCAGGGCTTAGGAAATAGCCTGCAAAAAATGTCTTACCTTCCCGAGGCCCACACTGATTTTGTTTTTGCGGTATTGGCCGAAGAATTAGGTCTGATTGGTGTGTTTATTACCTTGATTTTGTTTTTTATTCTATTTGTTCGAGCTATGAAAATCGGTAGGGTTGCGCTGCTACAGCAAAGAGCCTATGCGGCTTATTTAGCCTATGGCATTGGCTTTTGGTTAACCTTTCAAGCGTTGATCAACATTGGCGTAACAAGCGGCGCGTTGCCAACTAAAGGTCTGACTTTACCTTTTGTTAGTTATGGAGGAAATAGTTTACTGATTTGCGGTGTCGCAGTAGCAATATTATTGCGAGTAGATTTTGAAAGTAAATTGGTAGATAACAAAATGCTTTCTGTCAGTGATGCGGAGATACAGCCCGGGGATAGTTCCGGTGACTGATAATAATGACTTACTTATTAGCCGAGGCACACAGTCGGTTAGACCGAGAGCATTGATAATGGCTGGTGGCACCGGAGGTCATATATTTCCGGGATTAGCATTAGCTAAATATCTTGCAGACCGAAACTGGACTGTTCAATGGTTGGGCTCTGTCGGTGGTATGGAACAGCAGCTAGTTACGCAACATGGATTTGATATCGAATTGCTTAAAATTAAAGGACTTCGAGGTAACGGTTTAGTCGGCTGGCTAAAAGCGCCGTACAGATTACTTAACTCAGTTATGCAAGCGAGAAAAATTATTCGCTCATTTGCTCCTCAGGTTGTAATTGGGTTTGGTGGTTTTGCTTCTGGTCCTGGAGGGTTTGCGAGTTTTCTTTTAGGTAAAGCATTATTTATTCATGAGCAAAATGCTGTAGCGGGGTTAACGAATAAATTGTTAAGCCGTTTAGCTACTAATTGCTTTCAAGCATTTCCGAATACGCTGAATAGTCGATTGGCAAGCGAAACAATAGGAAACCCAATACGTAAAGCAATTAGAGAACTACCACCAAAGGACGCTATTGATGGATCAAAAATTGTCAATATTTTGGTTATAGGTGGTAGCAGAGGCGCACAATGTTTAAATCAATCATTACCTAGTTTGTTTGCTGAAATTGCTTCGATAAAAAATATTAAAGTTATGCATCAATGCGGAAAAGGTAATCAAGAAATGACTCTAAAAGAGTATAAAGAATCAGGATTAACAGATGACAATATAGTTACTGTTTCTGAGTTTATTGATGATATGGCATCTGCTTACAAAAATTGTGATTTGGTTATTTGCCGAGCTGGAGCATTAACCGTTTCTGAAATAGCCGCGGTTGGCGTTGCAGCTATATTCGTGCCTTATCCATTTGCAGTAGATGACCATCAAACTTTAAATGCAAACTGGTTGGTTAATGAAGAGGCGGCAATTATTATGCGCCAAGAAAATTTATCTAACGTTCGCGATAGAGAAGCTGTAGTTAAACTTGTTTGCGATGCGGAGCGATTATCGACGATGGCAAAGAACTCGCGAAAGTCTGCGTATCTTAATGCGACAGAAATACTTGGCAAAGCTTGTGAACGGCTATTTCAGGAGGCTGCGTAATGAATCAGGAAAAACCTACTGCTAATGATATGTTTGCAGATATTCCAGAAATGAGAAGAATTCGAAGAATTCACTTTATTGGCATCGGTGGAGCGGGAATGTGTGGCATTGCCGAAGTGTTAATTAACCAAGGCTATCAAATTACAGGATCTGATCCAGTTGATAGCTCGACTACTAAACGGTTAAAGAAATTGGGAGCTGAAATATTTCACAGTCACACCGCCAATAATATCCTTGGCGTTGATGTAGTAGTGGTGAGTACTGCTATATCAAAAGATAACGTAGAAGTTGAAGCGGCTAGATCAAGAAGAATACCTGTTGTGCCGAGAGCTGAAATGCTAGCAGAGCTTATGAGATTTCGACATGGTGTAGCTGTCGCCGGAACCCATGGTAAAACAACCACCACTAGCCTATTGGCGACGGTATTTGCTGAAGCAGGATTAGACCCAACTTATGTCATTGGTGGTCTTCTTAATCGTTTGGGTGCTAATGCTAAGTTAGGTAAAAGTCGATATTTTATTGCCGAAGCAGATGAAAGTGATGCGTCCTTCTTACATCTACAACCAATGGTTTCTATTGTCACCAATATTGATATGGACCACATGGATACCTATGGCGGAGACTTTGAAAATGTGAAGAAAACATTTGTTGAGTTTATTCACAATTTACCCTTTTATGGCCTTGCCGTCTTATGTGGAGATGACAAAGCAATCCAGCAAATTATCCCATCTTTAATGCGACCGTACGTAACCTACGGTTTCACTGAAGGTGTTGATTACCAAGCTGTCGAAGTGATTCAAAATGGCACAAAGAGCCAATATAAAATCAAGCGGAAGAGTAAACCTGGATTGGTCAATGTTAATTTGAATATGCCAGGAAAACATAATGTTCTTAACTCGTTAGCCGCGTTTGTTGTCGCTAATGAAGATGGTGTTAAGGCTACAGAAATATCAGAGGCTTTACAGAATTTTTCTGGAATTGGTCGCCGCTTTCAGAGTTTTGGTGAGTTTATTACAGAGAAAGGTTCAGTAGAGTTAGTGGATGACTATGGTCATCATCCTACAGAAATTCAGGCAACGGTTGAAGCCGTTAGAAGCGGTTGGAAAGACAAACGACTGGTAATGGTATTCCAGCCCCATAGATATACAAGAACGCGTGATCTTTATGAAGATTTTGCGAAGGTATTAGCGCAAGTGGATATACTAATTATTATGCAAGTATATGCCGCAGGAGAAGCGCCAATTGCAGGAGCCGATAGCCGGTCTTTGTGCAGAACGATAAGACAACATGGCCGTATTGACCCAATTTTTGTGGAAGATGAAGATGATATAAAAGAAGCGCTTTCGAATGTGGTACGTGATGGAGATCTTATTGTCACCCAAGGTGCTGGTAACGTCGGAGGTTTAGCCGTTGGTTGGGCGAGCGAAAACCTGGAGTTCATAAAGAAATAGTTATGGCTAACGGAAATATAAAACAGTTAGTTAATTGTGGTCGAGTAGCGGTGTTACTCGGCGGAACTAGTAGCGAGCGAGAGATATCTTTACTTTCAGGAGAGGCGATTTTTCAGTCTCTTGTAAACCAAAAAATAGACGTGGTTAAAATTGATACTCAGCGTGATATTTATTCTCAACTAAAAGAGAAGCGAGTTTCACGAGCATTTATTGCTCTGCACGGTAGAGATGGAGAAGATGGCGTAATTCAGGGTTTTTTAAAGCTAATTGGAATTCCTTTCACTGGTTCTGATACGGCGAGTTCTGCTTTAGCAATGAACAAATTGTTAACTAAACAAATATGGTTACAACAGGGATTAGATACGGCTGAATTCTTTGTCGTAAAACGTCGCCAGACGTTGAACGAAGAAATACTACAGCAAATAGTTGATTCGGTTGGTTTTCCCGTTTTTGTGAAACCGATTAGGGAAGGATCTAGCGTAGGAATGTCAAAAGCGGTTGACCGAAAGACATTGGTTGACGCGATTGAGTTAGCACAAGAATATGATGATGTGCTAGTAGAACAGTTTATTAACGGTACAGAGTATACCGTTAGCATCTTAGACGGAAAAGCTTTGCCTAGTATTAGTATGCAAACACCGAATGAGTTTTATGATTATGATGCTAAGTATTGTGCGAATACAACGGAGTATTTCTGTCCAAGCGGATTGACTGAGGAACTGGAGACTGAGCTCGCTGATATTGCTATTAACGCATTCGATGCGATTGGATGTAGCGGTTGGGGAAGAGTTGATTTTATCCGCGACGAAAGCAGCGGCCGATTTAAATTATTAGAGGTAAATACTGTTCCAGGAATGACCGCTAATTCTTTAGTACCTAAGTCGGCTAAAGCGGTAGGTATTGGTTTTGATGATCTGGTAAAGGGGATTCTTTTAACCAGTTTTAATGAGCAAGGTCAATCGGCTAATGGAGCTTCCCATGGCTAAGAAAATGGCCGTTAGGAAACAGCAAAAGGTAAAACGAAAACCCGTCAATTTTGGCTGGGTTCGAAAACTTGGTCCGGCGGTTAAGTGGCTTTTAGTTTCTGGGTGCATGGTTACTTTGTTATTAGCTTTAAGTTATTTACCTGCAAGTTGGCAGAATGTATGGCCTGTTGAAATTATTGCTTTCAATAATCCGGCGGTTCAAGTTCAACAAAGTGATATAGCGGCGCTTTTGAAAGAAAATAATATGAACGGGATGTTGGCCGTTGATGTTTTAGTATTACGAGAAAAACTCCTCGAGAACCCTTGGGTCAGAGAGGTGGCAGTAAAAAAGCAATGGCCAAACCGTTTGGTCATAGAAATACAGGAATATGACGTGGTAGCAAAGGTTAACGATAAGTTTATGCTAGAAAATGGCGTTCTTGTAGAAGGGATAGAGTCAGCTATAGCATCAATGCCAGTGACAATAAATATGGGATCGAAAAATTTAAAACAAAAAGACCTCATGAAACATATTATTTCAAGAATTTCTAAGATTAAAAATAGTATTGAAGAAAGCCAGTTAGCCGTCAATGACTTTTCTATTAATGCAAATGATAGTTGGTCGTTATCTACCAGTAACGGTATCGAAATAAAAATTGGTAGAAAGCAGCATGTTGATAGAGTGAAACGCTTTTCATCAATTTATGCAGCAATTGAAAATAAAGAGCAATTGCAAACTATTGATCTCAGATATAGTAACGGTGTTGCTGTTAGTTATCGACCCGAATCAACCTCCGGCGAGAAAAACGGATAAATAAAGAGTCAACCAATTATGTCAAAAGTGTTAGATAAAAAGTTAATTGTTGGACTAGATATAGGGACTTCTAAAGTGGTTGCTATTGTCGGTGAAATTAGTAGCGAAGGAAGCACTGATATCATCGGTATAGGAAGTCACTCGTCGAGCGGTCTTAAGAAAGGTGTTGTCGTCAACATTGAATCAACGGTGCAATCTATTCAGCGTGCGGTGGAAGAAGCTGAACTAATGGCCGGCTGTCAAATTCACTCGGTATTTGCAGGAATAGCAGGCAGTCATATACGGAGTCTTAACTCCCACGGGATAGTTGCTATTAGAGATAGCGAAGTAAATCCAGGTGATGTTGAACGCGTGATTGATGCGGCTAAGGCCGTTGCGATTCCTGCGGACCAAAGAATCCTACATATATTACCGCAAGAATTTGTTATTGATAATCAAGAAGGGATCCGCGAGCCGATCGGCATGTCCGGTGTTCGTCTAGAAGCAAAAGTACATATGGTTACCGGTGCTGTCAGCGCCGCACAAAACATCGTTAAGTGTATTCGTCGTTGCGGTTTAGACGTTGACGATATTATTTTAGAACAGTTAGCTTCGAGCTACTCGGTATTGACTGAGGATGAAAAAGAGCTTGGCGTTTGTATCGTTGATATAGGTGGAGGGACAACCGATATCGCAGTCTTTACCGAAGGGGCTATTAGGCATACTGCGGTAATACCAATTGCGGGTGATCAAGTTACTAACGACATTGCCGTTGCGCTCCGAACGCCAACGCAACATGCTGAAGATATCAAAATAAAGTATGCATGTGCTTTACGACAATTAACTTCACTAGAAGATACTATTGAAGTACCCGGCGTCGGCGACAGGGAGCCAAAGCGCATGTCTAGACAAACACTTGCAGAGGTGGTTGAACCTCGTTATGAAGAATTGTTTACCTTAATTCAAGCAGAACTTCGTCGAAGCGGGTTTGAAGAAGTGATTCCCGCCGGTATTGTTTTGACTGGCGGTTCCTCAAAGATGGAGGGGCTTATTGAACTCGCAGAAGAAGTGTTTCATATGCCGGTAAGACTTGGTGTACCTCAGGGGATAAGCGGTCTTGTTGATGTTGTAAAAAATCCAATACACGCTACTGGTGTGGGCTTATTGCTTTATGGGCAGCAACAAAATGTTCATAGCAATTCATTTGAAGAGAAAGCGATTACATTCCAAGGTTTATTTAGTCGAATGAAAAATTGGTTTAGTGGTTTTTAATTTTTGTTTTAAATTTTTGTTTTAATTTTTAAGTTTATATTAGCAATCTAGAAGGGGATTTATTATGTCTAATATGTTTGAGCTAGTCGATAGTTTGCGTGACAACGCAGTTATCAAAGTTATTGGTGTTGGCGGAGGCGGAGGTAATGCTGTTGAGCATATGCTAAGAGCCAATGTTGATGGTGTTGAATTTATTTGTGCAAATACCGATGCACAAGCACTTAACCGCTCATCGGTTCGTACATCGATCCAAATGGGTGGCGATGCAACTAAGGGCTTAGGTGCCGGTGCAAACCCTGAGATCGGTAGGCAAGCTGCGCTGGAAGATCGAGAAAGAATCGCTGAAGTGTTAAGTAATACTGATATGGTATTTATTACAGCAGGAATGGGGGGCGGTACAGGTACAGGGGCTGCGCCAGTTATTGCTGAAATCGCGAAGGAACTCGGCGTACTAACGGTAGCGGTCGTAACCAAACCATTTTTCTTTGAAATGAAGAAAAGGATGCAGGTTGCGGAAGCTGGTATTGATGAGCTACGTCAACATGTAGACTCGCTGATCATTGTACCTAATGACAAAGTACTAAATGTTATGAAAGGTAAAAAGTTGACCGAAGCTTTCCGCGCGGCAAATGATGTGCTTCACGGCGCGGTGCAAGGCATTGCGGAATTAATGACTTGTCCAGGACTTATCAATGTTGATTTTGCGGATGTTAAGACAGTCATGTCTGAAAAAGGAATGTCAATGATGGGGAACGGTGTTGGCACCGGAGAAGACCGAGCAATTACCGCAGCAGAATTGGCGGTTTCGAGTCCATTGCTTGAGGATGTAGATTTATCTGGTGCTAAAGGCATTTTGGTCAATATCACATCAGGCGAAGATATGAGTATTGATGAATTCTCCGAAGTTGGTAGTGTTGTTCAGGATTTTGCCGCGGAAGATGCAACAGTGGTAATCGGTACAGCAATCGACCCAGAGCTAAAAGACGAAATTCGAGTTACCGTGGTTGCTACCGGAATTGGTCAATCAAATGAGCCTGTTGCTCAGGTTAAGGTTGATAATACAAAGAAAGCTGACGGCAGCAATGATTATGACAAATTGCAACGTCCAACTATCTTACGTAAGCAAGCGGCACAGCCGAAGCAAGTGGTTGGAAGTGACATGGATTACCTTGATATTCCAGCGTTTCTAAGGAAACAAGCTGACTAATTAGCAAGCGGTATCACTAGGGTAAATGAGTGCTAAAGTGTGAACGTTATCGTCAGCTACTTGCTTAAATGGCTGTTATTTCGTTGATGAAGCTCAATTTACCTGAAAACCAGGGAAGGAAGGTATAACTGCTGAGCGGTTAGTTCGTGGTTTCTTTTGAATGTTGCTGGGCAATATATGACCGACAGTGGTTAGTTGTCTTGCAAAAAATAGATGCTTTAGCTTGGAACACCCTTCATCCAGGCTGAAGCACGTTTGTGAAATAAACCATCTGAATCATACAGCTGTATTCCAAGAAAGTGAGATGAACGTTACTGTCCAAAATACGGAGTTTTGCTGAATAAATCGATTTTTGTCTAATGTTTGAAACCGTGATGTAGCGCCCAAGTGATAGCGTTTGCTTTTCCTATAATGGAGGCAATGTAACATTAGAAATAACCTAGTGTCTAAAAAATGAACAAATTTTAGGTAGGATGTTTTTACTCTTTATGTTAATATTCACAAGATACGCTTCCAACTCATCCGATGAGTTGCTAAGGGTCTGAATTAAAAAGAAAAACGGAAACAGATAAAGATTAAGATTAGACCAAAAAGGAATATTGAGTCTACTTCGGCATTCATTTTTGGAGAAAACGTTTTACATGATTAAACAACGCACCTTAAAAACAGCTATACGAGCAACTGGTGTTGGTCTTCACACTGGCGAAAAAGTCTACTTAACTTTGCGTCCAGCCGCTGTAGATGCAGGAATTATCTTTCGTCGAGTCGATTTAGACCCGGTGGTAGAAATTAAAGCAGAACCTCATAATGTTGGCGATACATCGCTTTCAACCTGCTTAACTAATGGAGACGTTCGAGTTTCTACTGTTGAGCATCTTTTAGCCGCTATGGCTGGCCTTGGTATAGACAACGCCATCATCGATGTTTCAGCCCCAGAAGTACCTATAATGGATGGTAGTGCTGGTCCATTTGTCTTCTTGCTCGAGTCCGCAGGTGTTGCAGAGCAAGAAAAACCTAAAAAATTCATACGAATCAAAAAACGTGTTGAAGTAAGCCATGGTGATAAAAAAGCCATATTTGAACCGTTTGACGGTTTTAAGGTTTCCTTTGCAATCGACTTTGATCATCCAGTTATTCAATCGAGTGCTAATTTTTCCGAGGTCGACTTTTCAGCGACATCTTTTGTCAAAGAAATTAGTCGTGCTAGAACCTTTGGTTTTATGAATGATATTGAGTATTTGCGTTCCAAGAACCTTGTACAAGGCGGCAGTATGGAGAATGCTATTGTATTAGACGAATATCGCGTATTAAATGAAGACGGACTGCGTTATGACGACGAGTTTGTTAAGCATAAGATATTGGATGCAATTGGTGATTTGTACTTGTTAGGTAATAGCCTTGTTGGTTCATTTACCGGAGTAAAGTCGGGACACGCGCTTAACAATCAATTGCTTAGAGCGTTAATGGCCGATGAAGAGTCCTATGATGTTGTGACGTTTGAAGATAATGATGCGGCACCGATTTCGTATATTATGAAACCAGGGTTAGCTGTTTAGATAAACCGATCAACATTAAAACAACCGAGCATTGCTCGGTTTTTTTATTTTAGTACTGAGAGAAATAGAATGTAGATTGGTGATTCACCATCGGTTGTTAAGTTTGGCGCTGCGTTGCTTATATTAACTATTTCGGCTGCACGATTAAATCGATGCTAGCCAAGCTTAGGTAGCCTTCGCTACGTAAGTTTGAAAGTAAATCAGGTACTTGAAATCGCAGTTTGTTAGCCCATACTGCACTGTCAACAGCGACTACGAGAGTGCTTTTCCTGATATTAACGACGCGACAGTGTTCTGAAAGTGTTGGATTAATATACTGATGTAAGCTATTGTTAAGAGTACGAATTTTTGTCAGTTGATCCATTAATGCTTTTATATCGCCGTCTGGCGAGTCGATTAACTGATAGGATGTTTTAGCACGTTTTTTTGGCATAAATGGGCTTTAGCGTTAAACAATTTTTAATATTGACCGATATTAGCATTAATTTACTTATTCGGTGACTGGTAAAAATAATAATTAAAATAATTACATCTAACAATTTAAGAATCAAAGAATTATGAGTATTACAATTTTACAGCGTTCCTCCAATGGTATGCGTAGCGTTAAGCTTCGTAACGGCTTACTTTATTCAATTACATTTCTGCTAGTAGGCCTGCCGATTGCGGCAGGTGTGAGTGGTTACTATTATGCCAAGACACTTGATAAAGCGGCAAAGGTTGAACAAGTCACTATTGACAATTGGCACGGTGAAATTAAGCAGCAATGGGCAGAGTTAGACTCTGCAAAACAAGCTTCTCAGCAACAAATTAATGCGTTAACCGCTCGACTGGGAATGTTACAAGCCCATGTGCGTCGTTTAGATGCGGCGGGGGAACGAATTCTTAACATCTCTGGAATTGATGCAAAGGAGTTTAATTTTGCCGAACCGCCAGCTCTAGGTGGGCCTGAAGAAACTCTTAATCGACAATCTAACTCGGTTGAGCTTGTAAGTGCGTTTGACGAAGTCAATTTATCTCTGCAGTCGAGAGAACAGCAGCTGAAAGTTCTTGAGTCTCTGTTAATGGATAAGCATATGGGGGTCGAGCGCTATATATCTGGTCGTCCAACCAAAAAGGGCTGGCTGTCGTCCTTTTACGGCGAAAGAAATGATCCCTTTACTGGTAAACCTGCATGGCACGCCGGTATCGATTTTGCCGGTTCAGAGGGGGATGAGGTAATCGCGACCGCTGCAGGAGTTGTTTCTTGGGTTGGAAAGCGTTCCGGATATGGTTTGCTGATTGAAATAAATCATGGCGACGGACTGGTAACGCGCTATGGCCATAATAAAATTGCAGAAGTTAATAAGGGTGATGTTGTTAAAAAAGGGCAATTGATTTCAAGAATGGGTAATACCGGGCGCTCAACAGGTGCCCACGTTCATTACGAAGTGATAAAAAACGGTAGACCAACTAACCCGACGCCTTACGTAAATAGGAGAGGGAAGTAAGACTCCCTGCTTAAGGGCAATTAAATTCCGCTATATTTCCTAAACTTACGGTTTGGTTTTCGCTTAAATCTCGCACAAAATAGGCTTAATTTAAGAGCCATGTAGCAACTCTTTGAGCAGTTTTGTCATGATTTCACTATATTGTTTCTCTTTTTCTAGACTCGCCTCAAAAATTTGTGAAGATTGATTTGTCGCTTCCATAATATGGTTGAGAAGAACACTTTCTTCATTTTCCAGTAAGTTAAACTGGATAATATCCGCACTTATATCCGCCTCCATTTTCAGAATAATCTCTTCAAATTTCTTTGAAAGCTCAACATTGTCATTTTCCATTTCCATAACCATATTGGCAATCGTATCCGCCGCAATTCTCATGGTTATTGCTTTCATTTGGTTGCTTTTTTCAATTTTTAAAGCGTTTACTCGTGCATCTACACCGTTAAATAAAAGACAAAGCTGATCTTTAAGGACACCGTAACGTTCTTCATCATTAATCGGCATATCTCGGATTAGTACAGAAAAATTAGGGTAATTAAAAAAAGTGCGGTTTTTCCAGCTGAAAATTCTTTCTTGGTCTCTGAAGGTTTCTAAAGCTTGCTCTTCTAAGGGTTTAATTTGCCCGTCATTTCTATAAAACGAAGTGCTCTTATCAAAGAATGCAATGCTGGCTTTTAATGAAAACTTTGCTATTGCGTCAAGTAATAACTTGGCCAAATCGGCGATGCTTCCAACCGAATAACTATCTTCGTGGAATCTTAGAATTTCGCCTAATTCTGAGCTAGTAGCCATGGCTTTAAACGCCATTTGCTGTGCGCCAGATATTAGTTGCTGATTGTTTTCACGTGCTTGTTGACGCTTAGAAAACTGCTCGAGTTTTAATTTCAACTCCATTAAACGAACTGGTTTAATCAGGTAATCATCAGCACCAACTTCATAAGCACTTAAAATGTCATTTTCCGACATTCTGCCTGATATGAATATTATCGGAACATTTGCACTTAGATACTCTTCCCGAAGTTGTTGACAGACCTGATTACCGTCAACCCCAGGTAAACCGATATCAAGGAGTACGAAGTCTGGTTGATCCCCCAAAGCCTCCGCAATTTCAGATATCCCGCCCTCAGGAAGGGATGCGTAGTGAATGACTTGGTAGTGCTCTGTTTCCAGAAACTCCTTAAATAGATTACTTAATTCTAAGTCATCTTCAAAATAAAGAACCTTTCCCTTGGTTGCCGGCACATTTCCTTGGTTTACTTCAACCGGACTAACAGCTTCATTCATATCATCAACTCTCAATAAAATAGTATTCTTACGGTGTTAAAATATTAACTAGCTAAATTATAGAAGCCTTTATCGCATCATGCTGATTATATTCGATTTTATTGGCATTTTTAGTGTTGAATTTTGCGATCTTTAAAATGGAGAATTTTGGTAAATAGGCTATGTTTAGAGAGAGTATTTGAATAAATTCTAAACTACGCTGGTTCTGGCTCTACAACCAGCCTCTAAATCAAGGCACTTTTTTGTTAAAAAACAAGTGGTTACAATCACTTCTAAATCATAAAAATAGCGCACTCTACGGAATGGTCATATTCTGTAGTATTCCTTGGTTATTGAGTATTGCTGGAATTTCTTTCGCATCAAGCGTGAGTAACGCGATAGGTAGCGGATTTATCACCGATTCATCACCGGAGGTATTATTATCCAGCGCGCGAGGAGACTTCCAGCATGCATTCTTTGAGTGGAGCGCTATATCAATTGCGTTGTTGATTGCGGTTAGTTGCTTAGTACACTACAAAGTGCACAGAATCTCATATGTGGCAATTATTGGTTTCGCTTTTCTATGCGCGGGTTTAATTGACATATTTCATACGCTGGCAGCTACCAGAATCATTCTCGCAAACGCACCTAGTGAGCAATTTGTCCCTTTTACATGGGCGATCTCGCGGTTTTTTAATAGCTTTATAATTGTTGTCGCGGTGTTTGCCAGTATTTGGCTGCAGCGTAAATCTGTAAAAGTAAATAGCCAGCTTGAACAACGCTATCTAATGGTTATAAGTTTCTCGTTGCTGTTATTTACTTTTGTTGTAATACGAACAGCTATATCCGTCGATCAGCTACCAAGGTCGGTATACAGCGACTTTTGGCTTGCTAGACCCTATGACCTGCTTCCCTTATCAATATATATTGTCTCGGGTACCCTTATATGGAGCTGGCATACACAATCTCCCAGGCGATCGCCGGTAAGATTCGCTTTATTGTTAAGTGTGATACCAGAGATATTCGCTCAAGCTCATATGGCATTTGGCTCAACCGAGTTGTTCGATAGTCATTTCAACATTGCTCACTTTTTAAAGGTTGTCGCATATCTCTGTATTTTCGCCGGGTTGATTATTGATATGGCTGGTCGCGGTCCTTCTATTGCCAAAACTAAATTTGAACAGGGCAAACAAAATGGCTCGAAGCGAACATTTAGCTCGAATGAATTATTAACTATTGAACAGGCTAAATGGCCTTTGGCGTTTCGAATTCCTGCGATTGCTTTTGTTATGGCGTTGTTAATCACCGGTATCGTCGGCTTTTTGTTTTATAGTGAAACAATTCGAGTGGTTACTGACAAAAACAAACAGTTTTTGGTGGAGAAAAATCGACAAATCAAGACGGTCATTACAGTATTGTATAAGGAAATGTTCGACCATTTAAATTTCATGCATAGCTATCCAGGGCTCGCAGAAATGGATGGAAGTTTATCGACTGAAAATATCCAGAAAGTTAATAATAAAGATAAAGCTTTTGCACAGTTGATTTCCAATTTTCTGTCCAACCGAATTATTTACACGGGAGTTAGATATTTTGACTTGAGACAAAGAATTAATATTGTGGAAATAGTCAAAAATGGTAAACAACTTGAAGTAATCGATTCTTATAGCGACAGCGCAAAAACTATTCCCTTTTTCTCTCAGTTAAACTCTATGACACCATCTCGGCTAGTTTTCTCGCCCGTCAGCGAGGTGGCAAACCCTTCTAAAAGAGGATTTAGAAATAAATTTGACGTTGCATTACCTATTTATTCAAAAGACAACAAAACGTTAAAACAATTGTTAATAATTGAAGTGAATTTTGACCGTTTTATGCAACTGATAGAAATGCTAGCACTCAAAGATATCGATTTGTACGTTGAAAACAAGCGGGCGCAGTTACTTTATTCACCAGCACGTTTAGGCGCAAATACGGCAGAGGTAAATGGGCTAAACGATATTTTCAGTGAACTAAATACTCTAAGTAAAGATAATGCTATTAAACAACAATATTCATTACTGCAGGTAAAAGATAAAGAGGTAGCAGGTGAAAAGAAGTGGGGAATATATCAGGAGTTTCAAGATAAAACCTTTGGGGTAGGGCACCTGTTTCGTTGGTTTATTGTTCCAAGTGATAATCAACTGATGGCAGAGGTTAGAGAAATCGAATATCGCTCGATTATGATTTCCCTAGGGTTAGCATTTATTGCGCTTGCGCTGTCACTTTTTGGTGCTAGAAAAATAGTAAGATCTTTGTCGAAAATGAATCGAATTTTATCAGCCGATGCTAATGATATTCAGCTTAACCAATTACCAATTGGAGCAACCGATGAAATAGGTGTTTTAGCCCGAGGCTTTTACAATCTACTCGTTCAAAAACGTGCCAACGATAGAGAAATTGAAGAGCACCAGTTTGCGCTTAATCAACATGCTATTGTTACGGTAACAAACGTCAATAGCGAGATCATCTATGTGAATTCCAAGTTAGAGGCGATCAGTGGTTATCGTTCCAATGAGCTACTCGGTAAGCATCATAAACTACTTTACTCTAAAGAGTATGAACAGGATGCTATCGACAAAATGTATCATGAATTGTCTTTGGGTAACGTATGGCGTTCTGAAGTTGTAAATCAGACTAAGTCCGGTGAAAGCTATTGGTTAGATACTAGTGTCGTCCCTTTCGTAAAAGAAAATGGTGATATCTATCAGTATATTTCGATTAGCACAGATATTACTGAGCAGAAAGAAACTGAACAAGCGCTGCTAAATGAAAAACAGCGGATGGAGCTAATAATCAATAGCGCATCAGTAGGAATTTGGGATTGGAACTTAGCTTCCGGTGCTATGGAGGTAAACGAACGATGGGCTAATATGCTTGGTTATAGCCGACGAGAATTAGCGCCAATAACCAATGAAACATGGAACAGGTTGTGTTTTTCAAGCGATGTCATCAGCTCAAGCCGCGCGCTAGAAGAGCATTGGGACAAACAAACAAAGTATTATCAATGTGAAACTAGAATGCGCCATAAAGATGGTCATGTTGTTTGGATATTAGATACGGGTAAAGTCGTTGAGTGGGATAAAACTAATAAACCGAGCAGAATGATTGGAACCCAGCTTGATATTACGAACTCAAAGCAAGTAGAAATTAAGCTGATTGAGGCAAAGGAAAAAGCTGAACAAGCAATGCAAGCCAAGAGCGAGTTTTTTGCCAGTATGAGCCATGAAATAAGAACACCAATGAACGGTGTTCTAGGAATGCTTGGTTTGGTCATGGGAACACAACTTGATGAGCGGCAACTTCATTATACGTCTTTAGCTCGCTCAAGCGCAGACTCACTATTAAGTATTATTGACGATATTCTCGATATTTCAAAAATAGAAGCAGGAAAGATCAGGATTGAGAATATTCCATTTGACCTTTCAGAAATGATTGGAAGCTTCGCTGAGTCGATTGCCTATAGAGCCCAGGAAAAAAATATTGAGTTGATCTTAGATATGACGGAAGTTTATCACCAAAAAGTGATTGGAGATGTACATCGCATTCGTCAAGTACTCAATAATTTGGTCGGCAATGCGATAAAATTTACCGAGTCCGGTGAGATTAAGATAACGGTAAGTTTAGATGAAAAGGAAAGTGACAGTTGGTTCCTTTCTTGTGATGTTTCTGATACGGGCCATGGAATTGCTCAAGAAAATGTAGATAAATTATTTGACAGCTATGCGCAGATTGATTCTTCTACTACTAGAAAATTTGGCGGAACCGGATTAGGTTTGGCGATAGTAAAGAATTTAGTTGAACTCATGGGGGGCAAGGTAACAGCAACCAGTGAAATTGGTTATGGTTCAGTATTTAGTTTTTATATTGCTATTGAGCTTAGCGATGAGGCATCTAGTGAATATACTTTTTCCGGACAGCAGAAGTCTGTATTAGTGGTCGATGATAATGAGACTTCTAGAAAAACATTGGCAAAACAACTTTCTCAATGGGGTATCAATACGAAAGTAGCCTCTAGCGGTCATCATGCGCTGAAATTGCTGTCTGACCATGAAATAAGTCAACCGCCTTCAAATTCCGCTAAAGAATTAGATGAAGGCATTAGTTCGGGTCAAAATAATGTTCAGCCAATTGATATTATTCTTATTGATATGCATATGGAAACGATGGATGGTTTAACGTTAGCAAGGACTATCAGGAAAAATCCTGTATTCAATAAAACTCATTTGGTTTTGATGACATCCATGGAAGGTAGCAAGAACTTTCAAAATATTCGTGATGTCAGAAATATGACCTATTTTCCTAAGCCTGCGACTGTTATTGACCTTATTCGTACGTTGGAATGGAACGAAAATGAATCGGCAACTAAAAAACGCGAAAAGGAGCAGATTCAAAACAGCAATAGGCATTTTTATGAAACGACTATACTGTTAGTAGAAGACAATCCAATTAACCAGGAAGTCGCCATAGGCATCTTAAAAGATATGGGTATTGCGGTAGAAGTCGCAGAGAACGGGATTGAAGCCTATAATCTATTTGTTTCTGAGGACAAGCAATATGATCTAGTCTTGATGGATTGTCAGATGCCGGTGTTAGATGGTTATCAAGCAACTAGTAAGATTAGAAAATACGAATCCGAAAATCTGCTGCAATCGTTGCCTATAATAGCGCTAACAGCTAATGCATTGCGAGGGGATAGAGAAAGCTGTATAGAGTCCGGTATGAATGACTATTTGTCAAAACCGGTAGACCCAGTATTGCTGGAAGAAAAGTTAGCTGAGTACTTACCTGCAGATAAATATCGGTTAGCTGAAGGCATTGATGCCGATGTACAAGCGGAGGATTCTAAAGCTAAGGCTATAGAGACATCAGTAGAAAGCACCAGTTCAAAAGAGAGTGCAATTGAGTTAGCAGCTCAACAGGGTAGCGGTGAGCCTGAACTAAAGAATAGTAACAATACAAGTAAGGAGAGTGCATTTTCTGAGAGTAACGATAGCCCAGCAGACTGGGATAAAGCGGGGCTGATGGCAAGAGTAAGAGATAACGAGAAACTTGCCGGCAAGCTGATCGATTTGTTTAGCAAAGATCTACCGACCTTATGTGAACATCTCAAAGTCAGTATCGAAGAGGATATGCTAATGGATGTTGTTGCTCATTCCCACCGAATTAAGGGGAGTGCCGCTAATCTGAGCGCCAATAAATTGGCCGCTATCTCAGCGGAAATTGAAAAACAAGCGCGGGCGGAAAACATGCAAAATGTAAAATTGCAGATACCGGAGTTTGAAGCGAGTGTAAATAAGCTGTTAAAACTATTGAATGATCACAAAGAGGACCAATAGAGTGAAGCAACCTATTTCAAGTGTATTCAATATCATAAATGTCATTTTTTCAAGGCGTGACGAATGTCTAAATTAGACTCTAAAAAAACACCTCAAATTCTTGTTATAGACGATGCGCCCGATGTTTTAGCACTGCTAGAGCAGGAGTTATCCGAAAATGGATACGGTATTTATAGTGCGAGTAACCGTGAAGATGGTCTTCGAATATTAACCGAGAAAGATATCGATTTAGTCTTGCTAGATATTATTATGCCAAATGTTTCTGGGTTGGACATATTAAGGGAAATAAAAGTCAGTACCGCGTTTAGGGAACTACCGGTAATCATGTTATCCGGATCCGAAGTTTCCGACGATATAGTGACAGCTTTAGACTGTGGAGCGTCGGACTTTGTTAGCAAGCCATACGTATTGCCAGTATTACTAGCAAGAATTAGAAATGCGCTGGTATTGCGCGATAAAGCTCAGCAGCTGGAAGTTATGGCTCTCTCCGACTTTCTTACTGGGATAGACAATCGCCGTCAGTTTTACAAGCTGACGAAAAGTGCTCTAGCTAAAAATAAGCGACAAGAGTCGACACTTTGTATTGCTATATTTGATATTGATTATTTTAAACACATCAATGATACCTATTGTCATGAAGTAGGCGATTTTGTTTTGGTTGATTTTGCCGAGCGATTAAAGAATTTTTTCCGGGAATACGACATTGTCGCCAGAGTTGGGGGTGAGGAGTTTTGCGTGTGTTTGGTTGATACAACAAGAGAGCAAGGGCTTAAGGCTTGCGAGCGTTTTAGAAGTGAGATTTCCCGTACTGGTGTTAGGGTAAAAACAGGAAAAAGTTATTTAAATTTATCGGTAAAAACGAGCGCAGGTATCACTGAGGCGCAACATGATAGCGAACTAGATGATTTGATTAATCAGGCAGATAAGGCTTTGTATAAAGCCAAAGAGTCTGGAAGAAATCAAGTGGTTCTTTTTGAAAAAATATGATTAGGTGAATAAGATGACTAAGAAAACAATAATGATCGTTGACGACGCTCCTGATAATTTGCTTTTGCTAGAAATGATGTTGGAAGACCGTTTCAATATTGTTCAGGCGGACTCAGGACAAGCGTGTTTAGATTTGATTGCTGATAATATGCCTGATTTGTTACTGTTGGATGTTAATATGCCAGGGTTAAATGGTTATGATGTATGTACCCAGTTGCGAAAAGATCCTAAAACCCAAGTCCTTCCTATTATTTTTGTTTCAGCCATGGTTAATACCGAAGAACGTTTAGCAGGTTTTGAAGCTGGCGGTGATGAATACATTAACAAACCCGTAGACGAAGAGTTATTGCTGGACCGGATTGATGTCCAGCTAGCGAGACAAGCCGAGCGAACCTCTGGACAGCAAGACGCGACTGAAGCGATGGAAGTTGCTATGCAGGCAATGACCTCCAGTAGTGAGTTAGGCGAATTAATTAACTTTGTAACAAAAGCTCAGAGCGCTGCAACATTGAAAGAAGTTGGCGCAATGATGGTTGAAGTGTGTCAGGTTTTTGGTCTCAATGCGTGCGTATATATAGTAACCGATAAGCCTTCCTACTTTGGTTGCGAAGAAAATAGCATAGAAGCAACGATGTTAGAACGCTCATTGACTGCGGAAGAGCGAATCATTAATTTAGGAATACGCACTATCGTAAAGAGCGACCAATTGTCTTTATTGGTTAAAAATATGCCGGTCGCCGATGAAAATAAGTATGGTCGATTTAAAGACCACTTAGCGGTTCTGATTAGTATTGCCGATGGAAGAATACTCACCATTAAAAGTCAATTATCATTGTCTACTGAGCGAAAAACAATGCTTGGCTCCGTGATCCAGCATACCGAAAAGAAGATTAAAAATGTTAACACCAAGATTCTTGAGTATGATGATTATTCTCGAAAAATCATGATGGACATGGTGTCCAAATTAGAGGAAAAGTTGTTCAGTCTTGGTTTAGATGAAGACCAAGAAGATCAACTAATGAAACTTGTTTATGGAACCTCCGATGAGCTAGAAAAATCGAAAGAAGCGACAAAGAAGTTGCAGGAAGAGCTCGGTGGGGTTCTAGAGGTGCTATATGAAATTCTGGCTAAAGCAGATTAGTAGCGCTACTATCTAGAAGCAGTCGCTAATATAAAAGCTGCCTTTAATCTAAACAGGTTTTTAATTGTAAAAATTTTAATTGTTATATGTGGCTAAAGTGCATGGTGCACTTTAGCCTTTTTTATATTATATATAATAATGATTATACAATTCCAAATTGCTTTAACGGTAGTCGACGATAGCGATTTCCTGTAGCAGCAAAAATGGCGTTGCATAATGCTGGAGCAAATGGCGGTACACCCGGTTCACCAACTCCTGCGGGAGGCTCATCACTGTTAACGATATGAACCTCAATATCCGGAATTTGAGACATTCTTGCCATTTCGTAGTCATGAAAATTACCTTGTTCTACGATACCATTGTCGGCGGTAATTTCGCCGTAAAATGCCAGTGATGTAGAGAAGATTGCTGCCCCTTCCATCTGTGAACGGACTCGATCGGGATTAATAACCTTCCCAGAGTCAACGGCATAAGTTATGTTTTCCAATTTAACTTTACCATTGTCTGTAGAAACCTCAACAACCGTTGCTATATAACCACAAAAACTACGATGTGCTGCGATCCCCATCCCGTGACCTTTAGCTAATTTTTTTCCCCAACCTGCTTTATTCGCCACCAGTTTAATGACATTTTTAAGGCGGGCTGTATCAACAGGAAAAACGCTTGCTTGTTCACCGTAGTTACCATATTGATAACCATCTTTAGCTAAGTCAATATGTTGGTCTTTACCAATTAATTGAAGTAAGTAGTCTTTCGGATCTTGTCCAGCATGATAGGCCATTTCATCAGCAAAGGAACAGGCCGCGAAGGCGTTATTAATGTTAGTAACGGAACGCACCCAACCAATTCTCATGAAGGTGTCGCTTTCACCGTTTAAGATTTTTATATTTGGCAAATCATAGGGCATATCTGCTTGACCAAGCTCAGCGCTTCCCGCTTGCTTAGCATTTGGATTAAAAGTCGCCGCAATCGGATGGTTGACCATAGAGTGGTACCAACCAGTTGCCGCTCCTTTTTTATCAAAGGTCGCTGATAGCCTCTGGTAGCTGGGTGAGTGATAGTAGCCGTGTTTAATTTCATCTTCTCTGGTCCATTGAACCTTAATCGGCATACCTGTCTCTTTGGCAAGAAAGACTGCTTCCGCTATATAGTCCGGTTTCGATTTTCGACCAAAACCGCCGCCCAATAGTGTTACATGAATATTGACGTCTTTAGCTCGTTCCTGGGGGTATTGCATGACACCCATAGCGTTGCGCTGAGCAGACTGTGGTGTTTGAGTACAAGTCCAAACATCGACGCCTTTGTCGGTCACAATGGCAGTTGCCGCGGGAGGCTCCATGGTAGCGTGAGCTAAGCCCGCGACGTAATAGTCTTGAGTAAGCGTTTTGTTAGCAGCTGATTTAGCTTGCTCCCAATCACCTCGATTTCTAACCGTATGTGGTGGGTTCTGCAACGCTTTTTTAAATACCGCTTCGTGTGATTTAGTGTTGTAGCTAGCATTTGCACCATGGTCCCACTCAATCTTAAGTTTCTTACGAGCCTCGATAGCGGCCCAAGTATTTTCAGCAATAACAGCCACGCCACCGAGCATGTTAAATACCGCCGGTGGAGAAAGAGCAGGCATCTGTATGATTTTGATAACGCCAGGAACTTTCATCGCCTCGCTATCATCCAGTGATTTTACTTTGCCAAATACCACCGGAGGACGAGCAATTACCGCATATTTCATACCGGTTACTTCAACATCAAATCCAAAAATAGCTTTACCGGTTACAATTGCTTTGCCATCGAGATTTTCCATGTTTTCTTTGCCGACATAGCGATGTTCAGCTTCTGTCTTTAACTTCAAAGTTTCTTTATCGGGTACTGGAAGCGATGCGGCAATTTCACCGAGTTGAGCGAAATCTAACGTTTTATTGCTGTTGTTTAGTTTAGCTTGATGGTTGTATATAGTTACTTGGTCAACATCTACTTTCCACACTTGCGCAGCTGCTTGTTGCAGCATAGTACGTGCTGTGGCACCGGCTTGTTTAAGTCTCACATAAAAGCGTCTAACACTACGCGAGCCATCGGTATTTTGGCTGCCGTATTTTGCATCACCTATCGCTTGCTCTACAACAACACGTTCCCAGTCACACTCCATTTCATCGGCAATTAAAAGTGGCAGTGAGCTTCTGATCCCTTGACCCATTTCTGAGCGATGAGAAATAACGGTTACCGTACCTTTTTTATCCATGGAGATAAAAACATCTGGACTAAATTCATCGCTCTTGCTTGCCGCCAAACTATTCGCCGAAAACTGAACACCAATTACCAAACTGGCACCCGTCATTCCAGCGCCTTTTATAAAGCTACGACGACTAACATTTTCAATAGCGCACTCGTCATGCTCTGGTTGTTTTTCTAAATTAGGAACAACCCCTATTTTTTGTAAGAAGCTCATATTATTTTGCCTCCCGGTAGAGTTTAGCCGCTGAATGGATAGCGCTGCGAATTCTAGGATACGTTCCACAGCGACAAATATTTCCACCCATAGCCTGATCAATATCATCATCTGTTGGTTGGTCATTTTTATCTAAAAGAGAGGTGGCAGACATAATTTGCCCAACTTGACAGTAACCGCATTGAGCAACTTTTTTATCTAACCAGGCCTTCTGAACGGGGTGGTCACCATTTTCTGATAAACCCTCGATCGTGGTGATTTTTCTGCCAACCGCCGCAGAAACAGGAAGAACGCATGAGCGAGTTGCCTCGCCATCCAGGTGGACGGTGCACGCTCCACATAAACCCATTCCGCAGCCATATTTGCTACCAGTCATTTTTAATATATCGCGTAATGCCCATAATAGAGGCATTTCCGCCGCTACATCTAATTTATGTGGACTGCCATTAATGGTGAGTTCTATCATTATTTTTCTCCCGGTTGGGTAAATTTAACTACTCATTGTTTCGAAAGTAAAAGAGCTTTCAAATTCTCTTAATTCTTGTAAGTCTTTCTTTGTATCTAAATCAAATGCCGCGTTTTGGATAGGTACTTTGAACAAAAATTGCTTCTCTCTTGTTAATATATCTCGAGCACCTTTACTGGTGAGTGCCATTAACTCGTCAAAGTATCTCGCGGGAAAAATAGCAGGGGCACCGATTGTCTTTCTTGTTTGAGATGAAACCTCAAGGCCATCTAATCGTTCTCAATATTCGCTTGCGGTTATCTGTTTTGGGTTCTTTTGCCAACAGCTAGTCAATGCCCGAAGGTTATTTTTAGAAAGCCGATATTGGTCGCAAAGTAATACCATGATTGCGTTTACGGGAAAGGGTTGCTGAGTAAAATATCGAACACCAGCAGCTATTGATGTTCCCATACCGGTTTGCCACTTTTCGTTATAAAGCATTTTTATGGTCGATTTTTTTGATGTAGAACTAACCGCTTTTCCGCTAGTATTGTCCAGCATACGTTGCTGATCAAAGCCTAAAATACAAGCCGTTGGTAGACTTAATTGTGTCGCAAGGTTTAGTGTGTGATTTAATAAATTAGTACCATTAAGCTCCACTAATTGTTTTGATTGTCCTAAACGTGAAGAGTTGCCGCCAGCTATTATGATAACAGCCAGTTCAATCGCGATTTTTTTGTTTTT
>CAJQOL010000056.1 GCA_905479925.1 uncultured Kangiellaceae bacterium
CCGTACCGTAAATCAGATAGTTCTTCAGTTAGTTGCTGCTTACCTTCCTCTAAATGGCTTTCAAGCATAAAGCCTACGATCGAACGATTACCATTCGCAATTTGACTGATGATATTTTCTAAAACCAATGTTTGATTTTGGTGTTTTTTTTCGCTATTGCCATGGCTGCAATCAACCATAATGACTGGCTTTAGGTTAGCTTCAATTAGTGCCGTTTCATAATGGCTAATATCTTCAGCGTAATAGTTAGGCTTTCTTCCTCCTCTAAGAATAACATGTCCATTGCTGTTGCCGCGGGTGTTAAGTTTTGTAACTTGCCCTTGCTGGTTAATTCCAAGAAAACTATGCTCGCTCGCTGCAGACTTCATCGCATTAATTGCAACTTCCGAAGAGCCGTTAGTGCCATTTTTAAATCCAATCGGCATAGATAAACCGCTCGCCATTTCGCGGTGAGTTTGTGATTCGCTGGTTCGTGCACCGATGGCTGTCCAGCTCACTAACTCGGATAAGTATTGAGGAGTGATAGGATCTAACATCTCGGTCGCAACCGGAAGGTTTAACTCTGCTAGCCAGATCAGCAACTCTCGCGCTAATTTTAAACCATGTTCAACGTCAAAACTGTTATCTAAATGAGGATCGTTAATTAACCCCTTCCAACCAACGGTGGTTCTCGGCTTCTCAAAATATACCCGCATAACAATAAATAGCTCATCGGATAATCTCTCATGAAGTGCTTTTAACTTTAACGCATATTGCTTGGCCGATTCGATATCGTGAATCGAGCATGGACCAACGATCGCCAATTTCCGAGTATCTTTACCCGCAATAATATTGGCTATCGTTTGCCGAGACTGCAAAATAAAGCGTTCACAATTCTTATCAATCGGCAATTTCTGCTTGAGTTGGTTTGGAGTCATTATTACCTGCTGAGCTGTAATATTCGTATTGTTCAGCGGGTTACTATTTTCGAATGTTGAGATGATCATATTACTTTCCATTAGTATCTTGCGATTAATAATCGTCAAACTTATTTATAAATTTTGGGTATAACTGATCAATCAGGATTTCTAGATGAGCCGTAAAGGCATTTTTACGAAATTGAAATAACTATTTTTAGTAATAAATCAATTAAAAATATTCTAGAAAAGAATAATCAGAGAACTATTGGTTAATTTATACCCATCCCACCTCAAGATGCACGCCCTACGGGAGTTTCACCAGAAAACTTGCACAGCGTTACAGCTTTTGCCAAGGGCTAGCCATTCCCTACAAGCTGCGCCTCGTTCAAGCTTTCTGGTGAAGCTCTGAAGTATGCATCTTGAGGTGGGATGGGTATAGTAATCTAAAGAGATTATCTAAAACCAAAATAAGAAAATGAGAATCGAAGAAAATAGTATGAAGAGTAAAAGGTTCTAAATAATGGTAGGCATGAGAAAGACATAGCTGGAATGAGTTGCGGTTTTGTTGACTGCTGAGCTGCTATTTGAGATCGCAAGTATTGAGTATCTTGCGTTAATCCAATAATTTGTGACACGATTGTCTCCTTAGGTTGTTAGAGTCTCATTATTACTGCTTGTAAAAAGATAATGGAAATAACTTTTTGTAATGATCAATCGACTAATGAATCTGTGTGAGGTTTATGCAAGAGAATAACAAACCAAAAATCAATCGGGCGCGAAGGCGCTTAATTAAATGGGGTAGTCTATCTGCGTGCGCCATTGGGCTTGGCCTGTATTGGCCTAATCGGTGGAAATACATTGTTGTTCATCATTCAGCGGGTAATTATGGAACTATTGAATTTTTGCAGCAAGTGCATCGCGATAGGCAAGCAGGGGATCCTATTGATGCAATCCCATACCATTACGTGATTGGCAATGGTAATGGTTTAAAACTGGGGGAGGTTGCTAGCGACTGGCGAGAACAAAATAGCCTTTGGGGTGCTCACGTTTCCGGGCGTAATCGTGACAGAAATTTTAGAGGACTAGGAATATGCTTGATCGGTAACTTTGAGAAGGATCAGGTTCCTACTGAACAATATGCGTCGCTGTTAAAACTAACCAAAGAGCTGATGCTAAGACACTCGATACCACCCAGTAATGTTACTGGGCACGGACTAACCAATGGTGAAATGACCCTTTGTCCGGGCAAGCATTTTCCAATGGAGCAACTTAAAAAAGATTTAATGGTGTAAGGTTATTGAGTTTAGACGCAGGAGCTAGGAGCTAGGGGCTAGGGGCTAGGGGCTAGGGTAGACCAAGTTGCGAGTTGCGAGTTTGGATTGCATTCCAACCTCATTGCTCTCTGTGTCCTCTGTGGTGAAAAAGGTTTAAAGCCCTTTAGTGTTTCTCCGCGTCTCCGTGGTGAATAATGCTTTTAGAGCTTTTTCCTTCGTTCAAGCGAGGGGTAGAGGGAAGGATAAAATTAGTAACGAGTTGCGAGTTGCGAGTTGTAGGAGCTAGGAGCTAGGATAGACCAGTTTGCGAGTTTGGATTGCATTCCAACCTCAGTGCTCTCTGTGTCCTCTGTGGTGAAAAAGGTTTAAAGTCCTTTAGTCTTTCTCCGCGTCTCTGCGCCTCCGTACCCAAAGCGTTTCAAGGGTCAGGCTCTGGTGAGATTGCTTTTAGTTTCGAGTTGAGTCTAGATTTCGAGATTAGATCTCTAAATGACAAAATAATAAATCGAATAGAAATGGCAGAGGCAACCACCAACCACAAAAAGGTGCCAAATGGCATGGGTGTACTTCTTAGACTTCGCACGATAGAAGAAGACGCCGATTGAGAAAAACATTCCACCGCAAAATAATAACCACAAACCACCTTCGGGAACCGCCAAATATAATGGATAAATAATGGCTACAACAAACCAGCCCATCGCTAAATAAGTGATTAAAGAGACTTTAGGAAAACGGGCACCC
>CAJQOL010000057.1 GCA_905479925.1 uncultured Kangiellaceae bacterium
GCTGCACAAAAGTAACATCAAGACTGAGCAAAGTTGGGCAGATGGAAAGCAATAGCAGTAGAACTGGTGTTGCTGAATCTGCCTTTTCCACCTTTACAATGGAAGAATATGCCATGAATGACAGCCTAAATTGCAGCCCAACTATTGACCAGCGTGAGGTCGCACATTTTCGGCAGCTTGCAGAGTCGTGGTGGGATCACCATGGTCCTTTCTGGCCGCTGCATGTCCTCAACACCGTTCGCGTCAAATGGATTACTCGCCAACTAGAGGGATCGGTGAGCTGTCATGCTCAAAACGAATCACCACTAATGGGCCTGTCCGTACTCGACGTAGGTTGCGGCGGAGGAATACTTAGCGAATCACTCAGCAGACTGGGCGCGCGCGTCACGGGTATCGATGTTGTTGAAAAAAACATTCAGATTGCTCAAGCTCATGCCGCCAAAGTTAAACTTGATATTGATTACCAGCTGACTTCCGTGGAAGCCCTGTGTGACAGTGGCCGGCGCTTCGATGTACTTTTCAACATGGAGGTTGTTGAACATGTCGCTGATTTGAGTACCTTTATGAACGCATGTAATGCACTGGTTAAACCGGGCGGCTCCACATTTATTGCCACGATCAATCGTAATTGGTTATCGTGGCTGATCGCGATATTCGGTGCTGAATATGTTTTACGTTGGCTTCCAAAGGGCACGCACCGTTACGCCATGTTACGCAAGCCGCGCGAAATAGAAGCTTTTCTGTCGCGCGATAACTTTGTTGTGCGAAATATAGCTGGCGTCGCGGTCAATCCGTTCAATAAAGCAATGAAGTTAACGGGTGTAACCTTGGTCAACTATATGTTACATGCGACACGAGCCGGTGAATAAGTATGAACCCGCCCTCCGAGCATGCTGCTCCGCTTTTTTGCGATCAAGTTTTTTAGTCTGTTATTCAATGCTTTAAGGAAGAAAGCATATGACTCCAAAAGTAGGCGCTTGAGGCGAGAGCTAATCGTCATTTTACCGCAGGAAATATTTAGCATATCGTTCTTCGCTTCAACTAGAAAAAATTTCTACTAAAGTTCAAACGTGATAGTGACCATTACAAGCATTGATTGTTTGAAACGAAAAAGCGATAGGGTTTGAGCGTTCTAAACTACCCCATCACCGCGTCACAGGATAGCCTTGATTCATCCAACCAAAGATGCCTTCCTAAAGCACAGCTGTATTGTTAAAACCGCGTCTGCGCAATTTATTCACAACATCATCAGCGGAAATGCATGACGTCAGCGAACCAACAATGAGCTTATCCTAGGACCTCAACGGATTCTTGCAATGAAACCCAGTTCCGATTAGAATCGCGCCGACTTTTTAGTCTGGTACCTGAATATCCAACATACATACAAAACGGACGCGCCATAAACGTGTTAAGACCTCCTCTCGAAATGTGTCGTGGTCTCTACAGCAAGTAGGCCGATTCGAACTAGGAGAAACAATGAAAAAGAAGATTTTAGTGTCAGCAATGGCCATGTGCATAAGTTCTGCAGCTGTTGCAGAGAACATCAGTCGAGAAGAGTACAATGCTCTAATTGAACGTATCACTGCACTGGAAACAGAGAACAAGCAGCTGCGTCAAAAGGACGAAGAGACGACCAACGAGACTGATAATAAACCCACCAATTTTGTCGGCGCAAATGCTGAATACAGCTATAAAGTACTCGACCATGCAGAGAACACCAATACTAAGCAGTTATTCAAGCTGCAATCGATGCGTGATGGAAAGCTAGACAGCGTGCTTACTTTGGGTGGACAAGTAACTGGGTTAGCGAATATCCAAAAAGCAAATGAAGATTCTAAGTTTGGTTGGTTAATGCGCCACCCAACATCAAGTAATCAAATTGGTAAAAATGCGTCGGAAGCGGTTATTCACTCGGCCAACCTAAATATGACGGCTCGTCTCTCCGATGATTTTATCGCTTATACGGAAATGTACTACAACCCAGAGCAAAACTTTGCGTCGGGTTCGAGCATCACTGGTTTGCCACGCAACAACGTAAACATGCGCCGCGCTTATATCCTATGGGGTAATCTTGAGAAGTCTCCTGTTTATGGCTCTCTAGGTAAAATGGACATACCTTTCGGTCTCAATGATACCGTTAGCCCGTTCACTAACTCAACAAACTGGCACTCTTTTGCCGGTCTGGCATACGGTGCAACGATAGGTTACGCAACGGATGATTTACACATGCGTTTTATGGCGATCCAGGGTGGTGCCCAGTTCCGAAATGCAAACACGCCTGTATCGGAAACAAACGTTCCTTCTAAGCTGAATAATTTTGCCATGGATATCAACTATAACTTCGGCGTTTCAAGCGAGGGAACGTTGAAATTGGGTGCGAGTTATCAGTATGGTTCTAGTTATTGTCAAGGTTATAACGATACGCCAGAGTCGGCTCACTCAACCTTCCCTGCGTTTATTCCAGGTGTAACAGTTAATACTGGTCCTCAGGGCGTTCAACACTTTAACGCTTGTGAAGACAACAACCCGGCGGCAGCACTTTACAGCCGTTATGAAGACGAAAAATGGCTTGTTATCGCTGAATTCGGAAAGACTCTAGACGTATGGCCAGGTACTTTTAATCCGTATATTCCACAGTTTGAAGCACAAGAGAATACGACCTTTACCTTAGGTGGGCGTTACTCTGCCGATGTTGGTCTAGAAAAAGATATGGATTTCTCTGTTGAATTTAGTCGCTTTGAATCTGGCGCTGCCGGTTCTGACTGGGAAAAGCAAGATCAACTAGTGTTTGGAGCCTCTTACTTCGTAGCCCCAAGTGTGAATCTATTTTTTGAAGCAATCCTAGTTGATGGTTGGGTACCGTTAAACTTCTTGAGTGGCGGTAACCCTGGAAGTCAAGTCGGTACGTCTTGGGCTAGCCAAACTTCAGAAACTAAAGTACTAACCTTTGGTATTCAAGCGGGCTTCTAAAGCATAGACTCTGTTTGAATTGTTCCCTTTAGTAACGGGTACGGATATTTTTCAAACAGTTTTATTTAAAAGGCCAACCTAATTCGGTTGGCCTTTTTTATGGTGTACCAACGCTAATAGACTCGCCTGTTTTTTGCTACATGTAAAATAATAGGGCTAGTATCTTTTAGAGTCTGTTCTATAATTAAGACCTAATTCACTTTCGGATAGGGCCAGTCTAAGTCACTGATAATAAAAATAAAACACTAATATAAAGAAAAATCACACAACCACGTTTTTAATTCCTAGCTCAATGCTTTAAGGAAGAAAGCAAATGACTCCCAAACTAGGCGCTTGAGGCGAAAGCCAATTCTCATTTTACCGCAGAAAATATTTGGCATATCGTTCATCGCTACAACTAAAAAAGACCTTCCACTAAAGTTCAAAGGTGATCGTGACCATTGGAAACATTGGTTGTTTGAAGCAAAAAATCGATAGGGTTTGAGCATTCGAAACTCCCCCATCACCTCGTCACAGGATAGCCTTGATTCATCCAACCAAAGATCCCTTCCCAAAGCACAGCTGTATTGTTAAAACCACGTCTGCGCAATTTATTCACAACATCATCAGCCGCAGCGCGAGGGCAAGAACAATAGGCGACTATTTGCACGTCCTTTGGTAAGTCTTTGACGGTTTCGTCCAAGTCAGAATAATAGGGAAAAGGTATCGAGCCTTCGATGTGTGCCGTTTGCCAAACGGAGGTCACACGTGTGTCTAACATAACGATCTTCTTATTCTCAACTAATGCCTGGTTAAGATCTTTGGATAACACGTACATTCCATCTTTTAAGGTAAAGTTTGGATCTTCACCATTGGGATTCACGATATATTGATCAGGAGTGGGCAAGGATTTAAGCACTGTTTTTTCTTGTGTCCAACCGCTGGCCTTACTTCGCAAGAAAGCTGTGACATTATCGATATCCTTCGAGGACAACTTATCAGCAAATGCTGGCATTGGTGTATCTTGGCGACCATGTCTAATCGCGTAGCGAATAACTTCATCGGTGTTGTGAGCCAACGCCGACGGATTTGCCAGGGCTGGGCCAGTGATGCCCTCCCCCTTCTTGCCGTGGCATGCTGAACATTCTTGTTGATACACTCGTTCACCTCGCCGAATATCACCTTCAACCGGTCTAGTCGATAATCGAACTCGCTCTGCGCCAGATTGCCAAAATAACCAATAGGTTAAGTTCCAAACTTCATCCAATGTCATTGGGCCACCGACTTCATCTAAATAGCCACCCATTGCAGTCCCTTCACGGCCATAAGAAAGTGGCCTGAGAACAGCATGCGGGATACCCGATTCAAACAAGCTTTTACTTCTTAACGAGGGCGCATGGTCATTAACATGACCTTGTCGGTTTTCACCATGACATAGGATGCAGTATTTTTTGTAATTTGCTTCGGCAACTTGTGCTTGCTGAGTAGTCAGCTCTCGTGGAGGTCCCCGATGAGAGTATTGATATTCTTCAGCTATCAATTCATTCGAATTCAATACCAATAGGAAGAACGAAAGCAATAGACAATTATTGAACTGGTTACGCAATTTTTTCACCTATGGAGCCGTTAATTGGTTGTAAATAAATCAAGTTCTTCGAACTTTAAATGAATCGAAATGAAAATACCTGACGCCCTCATGACTTTTTTATGATTTCATTCAATAATTAGAATAATTAGTGTCAGGGTCAATAATTAATGTCAGACTCAAATAAATAGACACAATTGGTAACATAGCAGCTATTCGCAGTTTTTATTCTGACAGACTGTGAAGTCTGAGACCCGGTCCATTAATACATAAATACATTAATTTAGGTTAACCCCAACAACTGAGCTTAACCTAAACAATTATCCATTTTCAGCCTTCACTAATCTAGCTAAATAATCTTCATAGTATTTTTGTGATCTATGATTCTGTTGTTTTGCTAGTTTAACCATTTTAGTAGCTACGGTTATAGCCTGTTTAAGTTGATTGTTATCCTCCAAAGAGGATGCTAAATAGAGATGCAAGGTGATGTTATTTGGTTGTTCTATTAACGCCCAGTTGATAAGGTCAATAGCTTGTTGATATTTTTTGTTTCTTGTTAAGTATCGAGCAGTCCCTGCCATAGAAAACCCCATCCAATAACCATCTACAACCGGGTATGCTGTAAAGCCATAGTTTTTATTTAACTGCTGATAAAATAATTTAAACGCCTCAACCGGGTTATCTTGTTCTCTAATAGTTAAATAATCTGGACGCCATACACTGTCAGGGTATATATGTTTAAAACCATTATTGATCCCTTCTAATCCCGATGAATAATGTTCACCGCCATCAATAATATCAACCATTACATTCTTTTCGATTCCATGGTGTTGGGTATCCTTCTGAAGCTTTAAAAATGCATTTTTCAAACCTTCGTTTCTTCCCATAAGGTCTAGACCTCCCCTAGAAATATAGAATTTGGAAGTTTTGTTTTTTTCTGCTGTTTTTACGATTTTATCGCTAATGAGCTCTCCATTGACTGTAAATTTATCAGGGTCTGCCGCCAACGCGATATAGCCCTCAAAAAGCGGCTGTTCGTTAAAATAGTCAACTAATAGTGGCCCAACGGTTGGAGACATACCGATTAAGGTATTGTGTGTGGCCGTTCTATAATTTTGTCGCATAAATGGCATTAGTTCTTCGGACATAAAAGCTAAAAACGATTCTGGACTACCGTTTTCAAAAATGACTCTTTTGTTATCATTTGCTCTTTTTGTTGGCATTGCGATAGAAAAACGAGTTGTATTGTTGTTCGTTGTCAATCCGACCACAATGGATTCTGGCATCAGATCACGTTTTGCTCTCATCTGCATTGTATTAATTGCGGTGGATAACAAAAAAGTCCCATCAAGCACATAAATAACAGGGTATTTTTTTACGCTATGCTGGTAGCCGTCTGGTAAATAAATTGAAACCTCTTGTTCCCTTTTTAACTTTAATGAATCAAATACCTTGGTTTTAATAGCAAACAATGAGCCTTCATTTAATTCAGCCGCCTGAAGTTTTCCGATTAACATCAATGACGTTAATAAAGGTAATATCAGTGAAAGTGACCATACCGCTCGTGTGTGTGTTTTGTGAAAGATCATATAAGTTGTTTTTTTCTTAAGTAAGATAGTTAGTGATGCATTTAAAGTAACATCACACCCCCTGAAAAACATGAAGAACTGCTGATGTTTAGCTGATGTTTAACCTCCACGTATTTATCAAGTCTTTTAGGGAACTCAACGGCTATAGAGCGCTTAGTTAAGATCACTGTTTTATTATGAACGGTTATGAGTACTCGTTCCAGGTTGTGGCTATTCTCGCGCTGAGCGAGATTGCCGCGCTTCGCTCGCAATGACGAAGGCGCACATAACTCTTCTCTATCGCAATTCTTTGCATCGTCAATATAGGGTCAGATGCCCTTCTCTGGACGGCATTAGAATTGGTGTGAATTGGCTCTAGATTTTACTCTCTAGTCTTTCACCGGCATTGTCATTGCGAGGAGGAACGACGTGGCAATCTCTTCCAGGTAGATACTCATTTCAGGTAGATACTCATTCCAAGTTATAGTATTCCCATGCTGAGGGAGATTGCCGCGCTTTGCTCGCAATGACGAAGGCGCGTATAACTCTTCTCTATCACAATTTTTGGGATAATCAATATGGGATCGGATGTCCGTCTCTGGAAGGCATTAGAATGGGTTTCAGTTGGCTTTAAACATTACTCTCTAGTCCTTCACTAGCCGTGTCATTGCGAGGAGGAACGACGCGGCAATCTCTTTCAGGTAGTTACTCATTCCAAGTTATAGTATTCCCATGCTGAGGGAGATTGCCGCGCTGCGCTCGCAATGACGAAGGCGCATTTAACTCTTCTCTTTTGCAATTCTTTACATCGCGGATGTTCGTTGACACACAGGTTTTAGTCGAAGGCTTATCTATAACGGACATTTTTTTATTCTTAAGGTCAAAGACGTTTCGCAGCGCTGCGCTCTGACTGCGACTCACTTTTGTCTAGAGCAACAAAAGAACGCAAAAATGCCCTTTACGTTACGCACTGGGCGAGCGCGATTTAAGACTTTTTTAACTTGAAAGTAATTACATTGCGTTTACCCTCAGATGGCGAGCGAAGCCCGTAAGTGCTTAGTTTTGAACTTGCCCAGTGGCTACGAGCAACCCGACAGCCTCATGTCCATCGGAATAGTGGAAAAGCTGTTTGAGCCTTGGCGAGTTCTTTTCCACCCGATGGACGCTATCAAAAGTTTCGATATACCTTTAAGTCATAAAATTCTACAAAAACTCCCATTCGTGCACGTTCCAACGAAAGAAGCTTTTGCATACTTTCGCCTAGAGCGCCTACTTTTGGTGTCTTCTTACAAAAGAAGCTCGCAGCCAGAGCGAAGCGCTGCGAAATAGCAGTTAGGAAAGAGTGGGGGGTAGTCAATTTGGGGTCGTGTAAATTATTAGATACAGCTTCCCTCTCCCCAACCCTTAGCATGCCCCGCTTCTTGGGTACTCCCGGAGGGAAGAGGGAGTTAAAACAAACTTCCCCTTTGGGGAGATAGCTGCCACCTTCAGTGTGATTTACTAATGACTGCAATATCCCATTTTTTGAGATAATCAATATCGGCCCGGATTTCCGCTTATGACCGATTCGAAAATGATTAGCTCGCGCGACGATTCAACTTGCAGTAAGTTCGACTCGCCGCAAACGGGTGGTAGCAATAATTTCTTACTAGTAGGATTTCAATGAACCATTGTTTTTGAGAATTACCAACAATAACTAAAACAAGTGACATCCGAGAATATACCGTATGAAATTTATTGTATTAAAAGTCTTAGCGCCCGTTGTCTTTTTGAGTCTAGTTGCCTGTGGCGGTTCAGGGGAAGAATCAGTACCCGAGCCAGTAGTCACTCCAGCTCCAACCCCCGATCCCGTTGCAGACCCAGTCGTTAATTTACTTGTACAAGCTGAAGACTATACGGCCTTCAGCGATTC
>CAJQOL010000058.1 GCA_905479925.1 uncultured Kangiellaceae bacterium
CAAGCTTTCTGGTGAAGCTCTGAAGTATGCATCTTGAGGTGGGATGAGTATATAAGATACACAAAGACTCTAAAAGTTTCAAAAAACATTAATTTACCTGCTAGAGACCAGTCATAGTTATGCCTTTCGCTCCGTATGCTCCGTTTGCTGACCATTTGACTCTTATAAATTGGCATCTTTTGTATTGATGTCTTTTAATTTGACGTCTTTTAAACTGATGTCTTAAAAACCGCTGAATCAGGCAAATGGATTGACATCTTGCCCTTAACCAGCAACTGACAGGTTAACCGATAACCGTTTTGAAGCTCTTCTTCCGTCAAAATATCATGCTCCTGTAGTTCATCGTTTGCTTGCACGGGGGGCTCAACTTTTAACAAGCACAAACCGCAAACACCCCCTCCACCGCAAGCCGACTCTAATTCAATGCCATTATTCTCTAATGCATCCATCAAACGCGCATTTGCCTCCAATTTGAGCACAATAGTCTCTCCCGAGGGTTTTATCACGGTGACCTTGGCGCTCTTTCTGGAAAATAGTTTTTGGTAGAAATACTGCAAATCACCCCGGGTAAAACTGGATGCGAGTAATAACATGCCAGACATAGCAAAGAAAACAAGAACCAACGCGGAGAAAATGATAAGAGCATGATTGAAATTGCCTCTTTGCCCATAATCCATAAAATGTAGCATCATAAAAAAGTCGAAAATTCGCCAAGAGTCAGTTCTTATTCCTTGATATTCAGCCGTAAACGAGGAAAAATAAATCTGCGAGCCATATTCATCATCAAAGGTCACTTGCCAGCTAGGCAGTTCAAACGCACGATTATCGTCATTTTTTTCGGTAATGAATGTAATCCCACTAATACTTCCTCCGCCGTTGTAACTCTCATTAACCACTTGCTCTATCAGTCCAGCATCAATAGTTATTGGCTTGAGATCCGATGCATCAACGATTAACGTTTGGTCCCTTTGTACGATCTTAAAAGCACTTTTCCCTAGCAGGTTCACTTGGCTTATCTGTATGGCATCTGAGAAACGAGCGACCACTCGGTTAAAATCGAGCATCTGATCAACTTGCTCCGACTGGTTGTTCTTAAATACAAAGTTGGCGCCAACGTTTCGGTGTTCGATAAAACTAAATACTAACCCGCTAATAATCCACAATAACAGTTGAATGCCAATCAGTAGCGCTAACCACTTATGAAGCCGTTTAAATCCGTTTAAGAAGCGATTCATCAATTCACTCCTTTAAGGCGAAAATAGAGCAGCCAGGTACCTAATAATGCCATCAGCAAACTAGCGATACTAAAGAAGCGAAATAAGTAGCCAGTAAAACCATCGCTTCTAAGAAAGTCCATAATATGTAGTATCCAGAATAGATCGAATACACGCCATAAGTCCGTGCGCTTAGATACCAGTTGACCGCTAGTATCATGAAAATACAGCGTAGAATTAAGCCAGTCGTCATACTCAACTTGCCAAACGGGTTGCTGGCGACCGCCAATTTCACCCGGATAGCGCTGCAACCTTTGAATACTTTCTATTGCGCCTTCGCCGGCGTAAATCGTCTCGGCTTGTCGCTGAATAACCTCTTTTTCTAATGATGTCTTAATATCACCGGTATATGCATCGACGATTATGCGGCCTCGTTTTTTTCTCACTTCATACACCAATTGACCGAAATAGTACTTCAAAGTGATTGATTGAACCGGTGCGTGCTCGGCTAAAAGAGCTGGAGAAATAGGCACTATACTAGAAACATCCGCACCGCTAGCGATTTGGGACTCAGCATGCTCTTTCAATAGGTGCTCTCCACGAATGACATTAATGTCAAACAAGGTCATATATAAGCCGCTTACAGCCCAAATGAGTACCTGAACACCCGCGATTAAAGCTAGCCATTTATGGGCTTTACGAGTCCATACGATTTTTTTCATAAGCATTCTAGAACGAAAAAACAGAGTTTGGATAATATCGGAAAGCGAACAATTTTGATAGCGTCCCCTGCGAGCTAACTGTTAAACGGACATTGCAGAGAAGCCAGATGCGTGACGACCTTTATGATTAGCGAATGGGTATTGGCCGACGAGATTAATTTTATTAACTGGCCGCTAACCTGCGGTTATTAGTGGAAATTTACCCCGTTCACCGTTTACCCCCTATCGCTATAGCGGCTAGTGCTAAATTGTATAGCCAAATTTGCCAGAAAATAAGGATGATTTATCAGTTTATGGTAGAATCGCGTTCAGAAAACGACCTGACCCATTTGCAGGCGACTGCAAAAGACTATTTATCGAGGATTATGATAATGAAACAACCTGTTCGCGTTACCGTGACCGGCGCTGCTGGACAAATTTGCTACTCACTCCTTTTCCGCATTGCTTCTGGCGAAATGCTAGGAAATGACCAACCCGTCATTTTGCAATTATTAGAGATTACTCCAGCACTTAAAGTGTTAGAAGCGGTAAAAATGGAGCTAAACGACTGTGCATTCCCATTACTACATGATGTTGTTTGTACTGATGATGCAAAAGTTGCTTTCACCGGTTCTGACTACGGTCTAATGGTTGGCGCTAAGCCACGTGGACCAGGTATGGAACGTGCCGACCTTTTAAAAGACAACGGTAAGATTTTCAGCACGTTAGGAAAAGTTATCAACGAAGTTGCTAACCCTGAAATGAAGATTTGTGTTGTAGGAAACCCTGCGAACACTAATGCATACATTCTAATGAAGAATGCTCCAAATCTTAATCCTCGTAATATCAGCGCGTTAATGCGT
>CAJQOL010000059.1 GCA_905479925.1 uncultured Kangiellaceae bacterium
AAAAATGTGCTGCGGACGAACTCCGTTGGACACTTTACTTGATGGTAAATCGATTTGGGCAGAAAAGAATCTAGCTCAAATCTAAACTGACAGATGCCGATAAAAAACGGGTAACTGTCAGATCAAGTCTGAGCTACTACAATTTATTCTTGGATTCAATCCGCATATTTCTGAAATTCCACGCGGTATTGGGTTGTCCCACCGCATTCCAAAGTCTTTTGTAAAACGAACTGATATAGTCAAGAAATAGATAGATAACGGGCAAGCAAATTAGTGTTGCAATTGTCGAGTATGCAAGTCCACCAATAACCGCTCTTGCCATAGGGAAGTAGGCCGGTCCGCCTCCGCCAAGTCTAGCATCACCCATACTCAACGGTAACAAGCCAAGTATAGTTGTCAATACCGTCATCATAATCGGCCTTATTCGATCATTGGCAGCATGTAAAACGGCATCCTTTTTACGGTAACCTTCAGCACGATAATAATTTATCCGATCGACCAGAACAATGCCATTATTGACGACGACCCCCATTAGAACCAATATTCCAATCATAGCCATTACAGACATATTTGTACCTGTTAGGAAGAAGTACCAATAAACCCCTGCAAAGGCATAAATGACAGACGTTATAACAGCAAATGGAAATAGCAAACTTTCAAATAAAGCCGCCATCACTACAAAAATCATCAATAGCGCCAGTTGCATATTTGTAATCATAATATCTTGATCGCGAGTGCTAAATTGAACGCCACGTCCAAACTGCCAGGTATAACCGTCGGGAAGTACTACTTGGTCCATTAGCGCTTTAGTTTTCTCAATTAATTTTTCTGAGCTGATATCATCTTCACTGTATTCCATTTGTAAACTGATTCCAGTTCGACGGTTAATACGTTGAATTCTTGGCAGTGAATTGAGAACTTCAAATTCCGCTAATGTATCTAGGCGAGTTTGCTGACCGTTGGGTAACTCAACCGGTATAGCAGTTAAGTCATTCATGGTCATATCTTTTTGGCCCTTAAATGTAAGCGTTATATCGGTTTCTCCATAATCGCCTCTAAAGGTCTTTAATTGCTGCTCACGCAACCCTATTGCAATCGTTTGACCAACTTCACTAGGCGTTAAACCAAGTTGCTGAAGCCTTTTGGTATTAAGCTTTATTCGAACTTCTTGACTGCCTTGTCTGGAGTCTGGAACCACTCGGCTAACCCCTTCTATATTCTTTAGTAGCGGAGAAATATTCTCGGAAAGACTCAAAAGCGTTCCTGTATCCTCACCGCGAAGCATTACGCTAAATGATGTTTGTTGACTCTGAGAACGCTCGAATCCAGGTTCGCCTATGGCAAGCTTAGGCATCCTTTCTTCTATGAACTTTCTAATCTCCTCGTTGGTTTTTGTTCTCTGTTCATCAGGTTTCAAAAGTAAAGTAGAACCGGCGTCACTTTTAGTATAAAAAGAATATACATTCTCTATATCTAATTCATCTTTATGGCGATATAGAAAGTCCTCAATTCTAAAAACAGATTTTTCGACCCGTCCAAGTTCGTAATTGCCGTTAATGTTATATTGAAGGTAGATTGAACCATTGCCGTTATCTCCTCCTTGTTCCATTTCTACAAAACTCATCGGTATAATAATAGAAAAAATAAGGCCTAATGAAATTGCCGTAGCAACCCCTGGCCGGTCCATTAACCAACTTAAGAAGCGACTGTATCGACCGTGTTTTTCAATGGGGGTTAGTTGCTCCTCGTTAGTTGAAGCCGCTTCACTGTTCTGCTTTTTATTCTCCATTCTGCTTAACATTAATGGGATTATTGTGGTTGCAATAAATAGAGAAGCTAACAGCGAAATGATTATGGTAAACGCGACATGACCTAGAAAAATAGTTACGCCAACTTTCTCTCCTATTATATTAGGAAGGAAAACAATCGCCGTTGTAATCGTCCCAGCAACGACTGGCGTACCGACATTTTTAACACCAAGCATTACTGCTTCAAGCGGATTGCCAGGATTTTTTTCTCGTTGGGTAAATATGCTCTCAGTAACAACTACTGCGTTGTCAACAAGCATACCTATTGCCAGCATAAGCCCCATCATTGACAATACATTTAGGCTCATATTCAACAAGAACATTGACGCCAAGGTGATCATCAAGGAAAAGGGGACTGCTAATGAAACGATTAGTGTTAAGCGAACGTCTCTAAGGAAGAAAAACAATACAATGGTTGATAATAGAAAACCAATCAAACCAGACCAGGCTATATCAGAAAGAGATTGAGTAACGCCGTCGCCTTGGTTGTCCATAACAAAAAGTTCAATTCCGTCAAAGTCCGGCAACTGCTCAATTTCTCCCATCGCTTTAACAATATTATCGGCCGTTTCAACCAGATTGGAACCGGCCTCACGACTGACATTTATTCCTACCGCATATTCTCGGTTTAAGTGACGACCAACATCAATTTCATCTTTGGCATATTTTACTTCAGCGATGTCTCCAAGCCTTAGACCTTGGTTGTTAATAATAAAATTATTGATGTCGTCAATACTTTCAAACTGCTCATTAATTGCCACACGAAAACTGTCAGTAGCGGATTTGATTTCGCCCGCTGAAACCAGTGCGTTAGCTTGTTGAAGTTTACCTAATAGAACCGTTGTATCTATACGGTAGGCAGCAATGCGATCCGGTAAAAGTTGTATTTGGTAGGTCTTTGGCGCTACTCCATGAATTTCAACGCGACTAACGCCAGGTATTCGCTCTAGTCGCTGTTTGAGTACTCGATTCAAAACTTGAAACGAGTCTGACAAATCCGTTTTAGATGACAGTCTTGCTTGAATAATTGGTTGGTCGTTGGTGCTTCCCGTAAAGATTAATACTCGTCTTAGATCTTCAGGTAATTGGTCCTTGATGGAATCAACTTTCTCTCTGGCTTGCACACCTTTTAACTTGGCGTTGGCGCCCCAATCAAATAACATAAATATTTGTGCGCTATCTTCACTGCTAGTTGACTGAATATAATCAATTCCCCCCATAGTCGCTAAGGACTCTTCGATGGGTCTCGCAATGTTTTCCTCGATTTCTTCCGGCGAAGAGCCTGGGTAAGTCGCTTGAACGAAAATACCCGGAAACTGTACCGATGGAAAAAATTCCAATGGTATAAGGCGGCTTGAGGCTATGCCTAAGAAAACAGCACATACAAATACCATCGATATTGTAACGGGTCTTTTTAGAGCGAGTTTAGTAAACCACATTGTC
>CAJQOL010000060.1 GCA_905479925.1 uncultured Kangiellaceae bacterium
GTCTTTGCAGCAATTAATGAACGCTGAATCAGCTCTCTGAACATTACACGGTTTGGCAGCCCGGTAAGGTCATCTTGGGTTGCATGCTGAATAATTGTTTCTTCGGCCTGTTTGCGCTTAGAGATATCTCGAAATGTTCCAAGATAATGAATAATTTCGCCTAACCTATTAAAAATCAATTCAATCTTCAGTTCGATCGGGTAAATTTCACCAGATGCTCTTTGGTCATAAACCTCGCTCTGCCAAACTCCCTTACTCCGTACCTGCAATAGAATTTTATCGGTGAGTCTTTGGTCTTGCCCCTTACTACTGGAGAAAATCTTTTTTTGACCAATCGGATTGGTCCACCCGGTTAAACCCGTGAAAGCGGCGTTAACGACTTCAATAACAAATTCTTTATCGGTAATCCAGACACCGTCTGAGGTACTTTTAAACGCATGAGATAGCAGCAGTAATTGTTTTTCACGAGATTCTATCTGTAGGTTATGCTTTCTAAGCCTTTTGGACTCCTTCAAACTATTATATCGGCCGAAAGACAACAAAATGATAACAAAAGAAACAACACCATAAATAATGAGGTTATATCTTTGGATATTAGCCGAGGTTAGTTCCTGTTTTTTCAAAGCGTTTTCTTTTTGTAATAAATCAATTTGTTTTATTTGCTCGCGACTATCATATTTGGCCTGTAGTTCGGTGAGATTCTTTTGGTGGACGTTTTTCTTTAGCTCATTTTCTAATTCGTGATATCGAACGTAATAATCTAAGGCATCCACCGATTGCCCCATCAAGCGATAGCTCTCACTTAAACTCAATAGCACTGTTGATACATGCTTCTTAAGGTCTTTTTCCGTATAATATTTTAACGCCGAGTGATAGAGATTAATTGCTTCATTATAATTCTTAGTCAAACTACGTAATCCTGCAAGCGCCGTAACCGTATTAAATTGACTATAATCAAGTCCAGATTTTTCGCTCAAATCTAGCGCAGACAATATTAACGTTTCACTTTCATCATATTTTTCTTGTTTGCTATAAACCTCAGAGAGCGCTAGTCTCGTGTTTATATCTAGTCTTGGAAATTCGCTAATTCTAGGATGCTCCAAGGTAATAACAAGCGTTTCTTCCGCACTTTGTAATCGTTCAAGCGCGTTTAGGTATACGCCTTTGTTTGACATTTTGGAAATAATTGAACGAGTATCATTAAGCGCTTTCGACAATATCAATCCTCGCTCTAGGTATTCTAATGCTTTCTCAATGTCTTTTTGTGTCCATGCGATGACCGAGAGGTTATTAAGTATCTTGGAAACATTGCTGTCGTCGCCAAGCTCATCGAAGCCTGCTAACGACTGTAAAAAGAGGTTTTGCGCTTGTTCGTATTGACCAACCAAATAATGAGCCTTACCTAACGTATTAATGGTATGAGAGTATTCAGCTAGCGGTAAAGCTAAGGGGCCCTTAAACCTGGCGGGTTGGCGGTCAATGACAAGAAATTGTCGAGCATTTGCTAATTGCTCTCCGATTTGAATAGTCCTGTGATAGTCATTCTTAGAAAAATATTGCTCGAGTTGTAGTTTGTCACTTAAATAGGCAACTACTGGACCTTGTTTGTCGGCGTTAAGTTCTCGTAATAAATCAAACCACCGTAAGAAAGCTTGCTCATCTTTAAGTCGTGCACTGGAATTAGAAAGCTGATATAGCGTCAAAGCTTTAAGGTTGAAGAATTTACTAGATTCTAGCTTGGTATAGAGAGCTTCCCACCGCTGATTTTTCTCAGCAAGTGAGAGCGTTGAATCTTCTAGATTTTGGTAATAAATTTCGCTTGCCGATTTAAAACCTTCAAGAGAATTGCTAGCGCATTCTAGGCTCGGTACAAGCAAAAATAGAAACAATATTGGTATTAGATGTAAACGAGTAAACAATGAATTTCTCATAGTTCAATAATCTCTCCCTCTTATTGGTCGACAAGATTAAAGCTGAATCAGCTCATTTGCCGATTGGGTCTATCATCAAACTGTACAAGTGAACCTAGCGTTCACTTCCACCAAGCTTAGTTTAGACCAATAATCGCAAGAAAGGAGGTCTATTTTTACACTGAGGACTGAAATTTACGAGGATATTTACGTGGAACTACCACCCGGTTCAAAGACGAACTTAACAAAGTCATTAGAGTTTAGTAATTCATGGGGTGAAGTCTTTCTTTGCGACATCGAACTTGTTACCCCGGCCCCCTCCTACAACAGCCAAAAAACATAGACCACGGGGTTAGGTCATTGGGCACCGTGGGTCGGACCAACACAACTTAATGATTTGAATTAATTTCCTGGTTATTTCGATCAATTTTTAATACTTAAACATCCATTTCTTGCCTATAAATTGCTAAGAATGGGTATTTAAGTGCGGAAATGAGGTTGCAAGGATGGATAAGGAACGTATTTAGACTCTTTAAATTACGGGGGAGGTTCATTCTGACCCCCTTGGTCCAAAAACTGTAGTAATGCAAAACTATGTCTTTTCGAATGCACAATTAGAAATCCAAACCGTTTGATAGGGATTAAGTTTTATTGCCTCCGTTAGTTTTTCGATCTCTTCACCTGAAATCAATTCGTACCACGTTTCAGTAATAATAAGGTTAAGTTCCCCCAAAGGTAATGACAGGGTGTTATTGGTTATATTGCTGATACAAAAAATACTCTGCTTTCGATCTTGGCTTTGCCGCCAAAAACCAAATAACTTCAAGCCTAAGTGCAAGGTGAATTGAGTCGCATTAGGATGAAAGGCGCTTTGTTTTATTCGAATATCCAGCAATGACTTTAATGTTGATAGCACATTAGCATGGTGTAATTTAGGGGATTCAATTGCTTCGATTAACTTGGTTTCATCCCAGCTATGCCGATTGATTGAGCGGTTTTGACGAGATTTCGAAAATCCTTCTAGGTCGTTTTGGGTACCAATTAAACTATGAATATATATGCCAGGAATGCCTTCGAGAGCGAACATTATTGTATGGGCACAAATAAAACGTTCAAAGTTCCACTGGTCTTTACCATCGATAGTTCCTTGCATTGCATCATAGAGAGAAATGTTCATTTCATAGGGTTTTTGTTCTCCTTCTTGTGATGTTCGCCATGATATTTTTCCGCCAAAGCCTTCGACGGTTTCTACTAACATAGCCAACTCTTCCTCACTAAGTAACCCCTCAGCTGGGCGTAGGCCTATTCCATCATGAGAGGCAATAAAATTGAAATACATGGTTCCATTTTGGGAGGGTGGCATGCTCATTAACCAACGTTTTAAATATAAGCAATTGCCGGTAAGCAAGGTATTTAGTAAGAGTGGTGGTAACGAAAAATTATAAATTCCATGCGCTTCATTGGCGTTACCAAAGTAAGTTAGATTTTGCGTATTAGGAATGTTAGTTTCTGTAATGATGATGGCGGTCGGTTGCACTGACTCAATAAGCGTTCTGAGTAATCTCACAATTTCGTGGGTTTGTGGCAGATTAATACTGTTGGTTCCTATGACTTTCCATATAAAGGCGATTGCATCAAAGCGAAATATTTTTACACCGTTATCGAGGTACTCTCGGATTATTGTGGCAAACGCCTTGAGTACTTCTGGATTGCGAAAATCAAAGTCAACCTGATCATGACTAAAAGTACACCAAACAAATTTCTTGCCGTTGGCGGTTTGTACTTCTTTTAATAAGGATGAAGTACGTGGACGAACAATTTCGGATAAGTCGTCATCAGGCAGTGCAGTAAAAAAGAAGTCGTGACCTTGGCCTTCGCCTTTGACGAAGTTATCAAACCATTCGCTGCGACTAGAACAATGGTTAATCACTAAGTCAGACATTAAGCGATAGTCTGTGCTAATAGCTCTAATATCATCCCAGCAACCCAAACAAGGATTCACCGATGAGTAGTCAATCACAGAAAATCCATCGTCTGAACTATAAGGAAAAAAAGGTAGAATATGCACACTGTTAATGACATCGCCAATGCGAGTATCCAGAAAATGCTTCAGTGTTTTTAGTGGGGCTTGCTCACTACTTGTAACGCTTTCGCCATAGGTAATTAAAATAATATCCTGTTCGGACCAATGGTTACTGTAGGGTTCAAACTCAACATACTCTTGCTCAATTCGCATAATGTTGATGAGATCTTGAGCAATAGTTTGTGTCGATTGCTCAAGCGGAATATCTTTGTATATAAAACCGAGCTGTTGTACTAATTTTTCTTTAAGCCAATTAACTTGCGCAGTCATATCTAAAGCTTTCCAAAGTTGCTTGACTAAATTCGATATTATCGAGTTCTACGGCTTCTTTTAGTTGTGATAAAATATCAGGAATAGCACTCACTACTCTATTCCAGGTCGGAATAAAAGGCGTCTCCATTGGGTAGTCCAAGAAAGTATTTCCTGCGGTTAAGATATTTTGAGCAAACATTTCAACGGCTTTTTCTTCACAATGGGTATCGAGTTTTAAATTGTTCATCATGGCATCGTTCCGATAGGTCTCAACATAATCTAAGGCAATTCGAAAGTAGGTTGCCTTAAGTGTTCGGAATTTCTCAGCGGTAAAGGTTTCTCCTTGTGTCGCCAGCTTACGAATAAATGCTTTACTGATATCTATCGACATTTTAGACAGACCAGCAGCAGGATTATCTAAAGACAAATCTTGGTGTTTATGATCATAAGTCGAAGCAATGTCTACTTGGCATATTCGGTTGGGAGAATAATTTCGATACATTTCAGACAGAACGCCAATTTCTAAACCCCAATCACTCGGAATTCGAATGTCACTAAGCACATCACGATGAAAAGAAAACTCACCGGCTAGCGGATACAAAAAGCTGTCCATGTATTCCAAATAATCACAATGTCCCACAGTCTTTTTTAATGCTTTAATCAGAGGCGTAACTAATAAACGAGAGACACGTCCGTTGATCTTTCCATCCGCAACACGAGCATAAAAACCTTTCGCAAATTTATAGTTAAACATAGGATTGGCCACTGGGTACAACAGCCTGTCGAGTAGGTCGCGCTCATAGGTCAAAATATCGCAATCGTGTAAGGCGATAGATTCTGATTTACCGGAGGCTAATATATAGCCCATGCAGTACCAAACATTGCGGCCTTTACCAAGCTCCTTAGGGGCCAACCCTAACGCCTGCAATTTTTTATCGATGGCTTGTAGCCGTGGACCATCATTCCATAAAACTCGGTGATGTTGAGGTAACTCTCCAAAGAATGAAAGCGCTTGTCGATATTCGTCAGCATCAGCCCTATCCAGACCAATTACTATTTCAGATAAGTACTTTACTCCTTTAATTTTTTCAATAATATCAGGCAGCGCTTTTCCTTCTAGTTCAGAAAAAAGTGAGAGTAAAATAAGCCCGAGGGAGCGAGTCTTGGAAAACTCCAATAATTCATCTGCTAATTCTTGCGGCTTACGTTGTGCTAAATTGTGTAATGTTGTGACGGTGCCATTTTGGTAGAAATCAGCCATTATTTACCCCTAATTTTGTTGTGGGTGAGCGGACAGAATTTGCTGCATAGCTTGCGCCCAGCCTTCCGGTCCATATTGAAGTGTTTGAATTATTTTGCTTTGACGGTGTAAGCTAGGAAAATCATGTGCCGGAGAGCGAACTTGCACGGCTACATTTGCAACTTCTAGCATTGAGTTATCATTTTCGCCATCGCCTAACGCGACGGTAAGTATTGAGCCATTGTTGTGAGCGTCATTTTTTAGACGATCGTTATTGAGGTGATCGGTTTTGAGGTGTTCATTAGTGAGACTTTGTTGATATTTTTTCGTTAACCAGCTGAGCGCCTGGCCTTTATCACAATAGCCGCCAACATGAATAAATCTTCCACCTTGTACAACGGTGGCGCCTAATTTTGTTAGATGTTGAATAAATTGTGTTTTAGTGAGTTCGTCACCAAGCCACTGAATAGGTTCTCCATACTGCCTTTGTTTAGCCCGAGTAGCTTGTTGTAAAGTTAGTCCAGTTAATAGCGATAATGTTGAGTCTGATAGCTGCGAAAATCCTCGATAATGAGGAGCATATTGTGCCGCTTTCCTAGACAGTAAATCGAGCCAATGCTGTCTTTGCACGCAAAAAGATTTAACCCAATAGTCGCCGACTCTTTTGGTATCTGCCGGTTGCTGTTTAAAGGTTCCTTTGGGAATATAAATGGCAGCACCATTTTCGATGATAAATGGGGTGTCTAGCTTTAAAGCACTATGAATTTCCTTCACTTCAGCAAAAGTTTTGCTGGTATTCAAAATGACCGGTACATTGATTGTTCTTAATCGCTCAAGTGTTGCTTTTGCAGCGTCAAATTGATAAGTGCAATGATCAAGTAAAGTGCCGTCTAGATCACTAAAAACGATTAGTTTTAATTTACCCATGCTTACCCGTATTAGTTGCTTTTATTATGTTTCGGTAGCTATCCAAATATAAGGTGGTATGTTTCGCACTTGAAATGGTATTGAGCTCTTGCATCGTTAGTCGCTGAAAGTGTTGTATGAAGTTTGAAATCTCCTTTCCGGACATTATCTTTGAATCACTTAAATCGGTATTTTTGCTCTTTAACTTTTGCTCTTGTTCTAGACGCCATTGATATACACAATCAAATGAGGGAGCCTTTAAGATTAGCCAAAAATTCATCGACTTATATAAAGGTACATAATGGTCTGCTAACTGCTGATTAACATAATTTCTCCATATGCCGCTGCTATCTTGTTGTTTTTCTAGGTCATTAATGGGCGTTTTTAATTGCTCAGCGGTTTGTGGCATTACTCCCCAACACCAGCCTTCCAATAAAACAATATCGATAGGTTTATCAATCAAAGTCCATTTACTTTCGAGGTAAGGCTCATCCGTTGCTTTATTAAATTTAGGAATCATAAAGCTGGTTTCGCGCTGCTTTAATAGAGTAATAATACGATCTAGGCTCGTAATATCATGTGTGCCGGGAACCCCTCTGGTGGCTAGTAAAGGGTGAATATCCTGGGCTAACTGGCGACGTTTTTGACTAGAGTAGTAAAAATCATCTAATGACATGACAACAACATTAAGTTGATGTTGGTTGCTTAGATACTCCGAGACGTAGTCGGTTAATGTTGACTTGCCGCTGCCTTGGCAGCCATTTACAGCAACAAAAAAAGTATCATTGCTTTTGCTAAAGTGACTAAAAATGATATCGGCAAGCGGTTTATAATGTTGTTCGGCTGTCAGCTCGAAGCTTTCTGGTAGCTTATGTTTTTTTACAAAGGTCGAAAGCATTCAAGTCACTCAATAACGCGGTATAGCTTGATGACATTTCAATTCTCGTGCCGATTTATAGTTTTTCTTGTTTTATTCAGCTAAGTTGTTGTAAAAAAAAGATAATTACTCCTTAGAGAAAATCGAAGGGTGTATCTTGGTACAATCCCAGCGCACCAATATGGTGCTATGATTTTTAATAGTGCAACAATTCCGAGCTATTCTTTAAGAGCCTTATTTTGGGATTAAATTGCTTCGCTGTCGGATTGAAACTGGTGTAACCAACCGAGAGCATGTTGCCAAAGACGATGAGAGCGTTGGCTGAAGAATTTCATATGGCCAATTTCTTTGAACCTAGTGTAAACCTAGTGGGTCAAAACCTAGTGGGTCAGGCCCCCTTGCTCGCACTGTCCGAACCTGAGGAAATGGCATCGATACCTACGGTGTTTAACACGTTCAATACAGAGTTATTCTAGTTGGTCTTCTGTGATCATTTTATTTCCTTCTTGTCGGCAACATCCCTATCTAAAACCCTCCATTGCCCAGAGCGAGGCGAACCAATCCGCTCTAGTAATCCAGCGTCTTGCAGGACCTTTAAATTATATTTCACGCCGCTTTCGGTGATGGTGGAGATGGCCTTTGCAATCTCTTTACGGCTTGCCTGAGGGTGCTTGCTCAAGAACTTTAGAATGGCTTGTTGATTCTGGGTAGTTTTTAGGGTAGTTTTCTGGGTAGTCGACTTTATATTGAGCTGGTTGATTGCTTCGCTGATCACCCCAAGCATAAATTCGATAAATGGCGTGGATTCGCCTTCTTTAGTACTTTGCCTTATCGCTTGGTAATAGAGTTGTTGATGCTGATGTACCATGCTTTCTACCGGAATATAAGCAAACATGGGCTGCCATTTAGTCAGTAATAATGTTTGCCATAATCGACCCATACGACCATAGAAATAGGGGTCAGAGTCGATTTTTAACAGAAGTAAACAGCTCCTTCTTCATTCACTACTTTAGGACGACCTACAGGATTAGGGCGAACACTTTGCCCAATCAATTCTTCTATCTCGTTTCTAAATTTTTCACTTCCCACCAACAATCCTCTATTAGTCGCAGCTCGAATGTTTTCAATTTGAATATTCGTTAGTTCTTCACGAAATAATTCTTTGTACACTTTGAACCTTTCTTCTTCTGCTGTTGCTAACCTTTTATAGATTTCATGTGGCGTAATCAGCTCAGATTCCTTGTTTCCAATATTTAGTGAGTGACTAGACCATTTATAATCTTCTGGTTGTTTAACTATCTTCGCTCTAACTGGGTTTAATTCGATATAGCGATAGCAAATGAGTAAGTAGGCTTCGGTGTCAACCATACAAGACTTAAATCGACCTTCCCATAGCGTACCAGTCCTTTTATATTTGTGATTAAAATACTGAACATATCGTCGACCTAACGATTGCATCATTAATGAGACCGCACCGTCACTTTTTGGCGTAGCTAATAGATGGACATGATTGCTCATGAAGCACCAAGCGTGAATATCTACCGAGAATTTATCTGCAGCTGACTTTAAAAAGCGAGTATACACGCCATAGTCATGCTCCTCACCAAAGCAGGGCTGCCGGTTGTTCCCTCTCTGGATGATGTGTTGTGGTACACCTATTGGTGCGAATCGAGGTAATCTCGGCATGGTTTCTTCCCTAAAACCTAATTTGATAGATTACAGATTATGTATTATTTAATGTTTGCAAGGTATAAGCCATATCTCACGGATGTGTGAGAATTTGTAGCTTCTAGCTTATCGACACTGACCCCTATTTCTCACCTATTAGTCTATGACAACATCCGAAGCCTGAGCCATGAGTGGAGCGACTTTTTGTGCATAGCGGCTACAGGCGGCACTATCAATGGTCGTGCGCTTTACACTAACTCTCAAGAACACGTATTGCAGTTACATGCGCCGGTAGTGATGACTTCATTACATCATCCGGTCAAAGAGCCAGACCTAGCCTCTCGTGGACTGACTATTCACCTGAGCAAGATAGTCGAGAAAGAACGTAAAGAAGAAAAGGTACTGGCTGATGAGCTGGACCGGTTAACCCCTTCAATCTATCGCGGGTTACTTGAGCTAGTCGCAAAGATACTTCAAAAGCTTGATACGGTTGAGGTCATTCACCCAGCGAGAATGATTGGCTTTTCTAAGTGGTTAGCGGCAATGGAATTTTGTATTGTTGATGAAACAGAGGTCGAAGTTGGTGACTTACAGAAAGCTTATTGCGATAACATTCGCGCCAGTTTCCTGGAGTCACTACAGGAAGATGTATTTGCCTTTGCTCTACTCGAATTTGCCAAACAGCATCCAGCGCCTAATCTTTGGAAAGGTACACCAGCTCAGTTATTAGCAGAAATATCTGTGGGTCAACCAGTTAAAGTTACCGGTAACCCCAAGGTTTGGCCTGCAAACCCAATTAGCCTTGGCAAGCGGCTTCCCGTGGTTGAGAAGTCGCTAGATGCGCAGGGAGTGGTTTTGGTGTTGGGTGAGCGTGGTACTAATCGGTGGATTACTATTGGAATGAAGCCTGAGCAGTTTGAGGCCATTGAGGAAACTTAGGTGGCTAATACTCGACGACTTGGCGAATCATTCGGTTTGAGCATAACTTGTCAGGTCGTCGGGTAGAAAGCTCCATGTTTTGTATTTTCACTTAAGGCTAACCCCCTTAACCCTAGTTCACAAATAGTAGCTCCATTTCCAAGAGCTCTAATTCTGAGTACGTTACCAACCTATTCATCAATTCTACGCCTTTCTATATAACTTAAGAGTGCTAAATAACGATTATCACGTTCTAGCTCAGGTTCGTTTTCGACAATAACTTCTAAACAGGCCGATAGCTCTCGCGGTAGCCACTGACAATTTTCATCAATTATTCTAAAAAGAAAATCTAGAGAGCCGTCTGGAAATGTTGCACAAATATTCGACTCATTTAACAAGTGTACAACATAATCAGGGTGCTCAAGTGGCATTAGCCAAAATTTCAATGATTCATATGAACTACTAAATTTGCTTTTTGTTGCAATGCAAAGTTGAGATAACTCCTCAGCTATTCTAGGCGACTTCTTATCTATAGATTTAGGCCAAATATACCTGAGGTAGGGAGTAACTCTATTATCCCAATAATCCGAAGAATTTTTTCCAGAATTAAGTTGAGCTCGAGTTAATGCTTCAGCAGAATTAACAAGACCATCTTCAGGAAAATTTAGAGTAGCAGTAGCTAGCTCTCGATAAGTAAATCTGTCCCCTCGATCCAATGCCACAAACGTAAAGAAGTCTGCAAATTGTCTCGCATAGCTTCCTAGCTTTTCATAGTGGTTCGATGTATCCAGAAAAAATGATTTCATTGCTAACAAGAAAGGATTGTAAATTCTTGGTGAGCAAAGAAACCCTTGCCAAACGCTAGCAGCTTCTACTTCGGATGCTTGCCAATCAAAATATTCCAGCAAATATTTTTCCGACCACGCCGAGTCAACACGGTAAAGTGTAATCGCATGCGTTGCCAATATCACACGACCATAACGAAACTTTTCTTCTTGTAATCTGCAGATTCCAGAAAGAATCAATTTCATGTCTTCAGGTAAACCTTGTTCGTCCTTAAGCGGAGAACGATACCACCATTGCAGCAGCGCATCAGTTGCTAGACCAACAGGGTGGTTTATAGCGCGAAATACATAATCATTGTCAACAGCTTCATCCTCATAGTCGATTTCTATAATATGTTTTACTATGTCGATAAATATATCGAAATCACCGTCAAATTTTTTGGACTGAGCTTGAATCCACCAACTAATACCGTGAGACAAATCTTTATAAACTTCATTAGGCATTCGTAAAACAACATTAGCAATAGTTCCCCATGAGCTATCAACCAGCTTTCCCTTTGACCAAACTTGTAATGCGTCTCTCCATTGCTCAATTGGCCAATGTTCTTCTTCCGACAACTGTATTAAAGCGCTGGAGGCCAAAGAAAAATCATTCTCACAGACTTCCTTCCAGTCATAATCTCGAAACGTATCAGAGCCATCAACCTGTTTTAACCAGTCAACTAACTTTTCCTTCGTGTTTGGAATTGGTTCCAATGCTCTTGGTTCCAGACCACTTCCCATCCAGAACGAAAACTCCTCTTTTTCATCATCGGATACTTGCCATAAAGGATATTCTTGAGACAATTCATCGAACTTGGTTTGAGCTTTACCGCCAAGCGCTTTTTTACTAGATTGAATTTTGACAAGTCTTAGCCATATCCCTCTATCCGAATAATGTTTGAAGTCATCATCAGAAATATCAGCCTTATACATTTCGCGTGGTGGTCCCAACAATACATATTCTTCTAGTTGTTTTTGCTCCTTTGAATCCAATCTATTTGGTAGCACTACGAGTAACCTGAGGATTTCCCTTTGCGTTTCTGTAGACCAGAGCCACCAGCAGTTGTCAACTTGAAGCCACTGAAATATTCGGCTGACCTTTAACACTCTCTCATAGCTTCCAGCAAAGAGCGCCAATCGCTTGAATATTGGAAATGGCGTACTCCACCATTGTTCCGCCATCATATAGGCTTTATCAACATCTTCCTTAGTTACAGCTACCCATGCATCTCGGCATAGTTCAACTAGAACAGTCCAATCACGAAATTTTCTGTTCTGTGAATGTGCACTAATAGATGGATGATGTATGTAAGACAAATCACCTTTATCATCAGCTCCCCCCAACTCCCGACTCAATTCAAAAGTATCTCTTAATAATGAGTTAAAATCGTTTAACAAAGTAGTCAACGCTTTATTCCACTCGGGGTTTTTCTGCAAATTACAAAAAAAAGAATCTACATGATTCGCTGAAAGAACAATCTCCCAATCAACTAAATCCTTCACGGTAGGTTCTTTATTGTTCTTATCCACGTCGTCATTCCAACGAATTGCAGAACTAATCTGTACTCGAGGAGCAAGTATGTTTCGAAGTTCCATACGAGTAGATACTGTCAATCCAAACATTTTGAAATTATTCAACCAGTCATAAAGGTCAGACCTATGATTTAGGGACTTCAAATTTCCACAAAGTGCAATTCGCCAAAGAGTACACATGGCGATACTGGGAATAGAATCAGGAGAATGTACAGCTATACGTTCAAGGGTTTCTGCATCGGCTTTTGCTAACTCATCTAATCGATTCCGAATAAGCCACGCAAACTGGCTATGTAATTTCCCACCATTATTTGCAAACCATAATATAAGCTTAGGATTATTAATATGAAGCTTTAGCCATTGGGCTAACCTCTTCATAACTTCATCCCACTCGGCACTGTAGGCATTACCAAACAACATCATTCTAGGAGACTTGTCATATGGAGCAGGTCTTCTAAGAAAACTAAACTTTAAGCTCTCATCCACTTGGAAATTAGGTGAAACTCCAAACCTTTCCAAATCCATGTATTGAAAACGCTCTTCTGATAGTGGTTCTAACCAATCCAGACTAGGAGTAGGCTTCATTTCAGAAAATGCTTTTGCAGGTAAGCCACTCTTGTCACTTAAGGCCCACATTAGACGGCCAATATAGTTATCCTCAGAGGTACTTGCTATTGGTTTAGTTAACGCAGAAGAAGTTACAATCTGCTCTTTTCCATGCAAACCATCCCTATAAACGTTTGCCCACTCTCGTAGCGTTTTGTGTAGATAGCTATGAGTAGGCGTACTACGATACAAGATAGGAGTTACATTCTTAGATAACCACCTTTTTCCTTGTTCACTTCTATTCTGAACAGCATTTTTTCCAAGGTGCTTATAACTCCCGAAGGCAAACATTTCTGGAGGGGACTCTCCAAGCATACGATCTGCAGCAAGTGCATCCATCATATACCTTAAAACAGGATCATCTAAACTATAACCGACGAAACAAATAGTATAATTTCTAAATAGTTCACTGACGAATCTAGCAGCCCATCGTTCATTTAGATATGCCAATCCAAAATCGCCACTAGAAACGACCAAATTGTTCAGTGCGGTTTCATTATTTCCTTCTGGCATTAAGCCGTGTAAATAAACAAGACCATCCCACTTATTTTTAGGTACCGGTAAAAAGGGCGCGCTAAATGTATCAAAAGAATATTTCTCTTTCTCGATGACTTCTTCAAATATACGGTCGAAGTTTGTGGTAATTAGACGTAACTTTCCCTTGCGAGTCCTAGAAAGTGTCAATAATGAGTTATGTGTAGTTGTTGCATTTGGTTTTGACAAGTCAGGATTTAGTATTTCTAATAGCTCTTTTCGAACTACACTCCTGCCACCAACAGTACTACTCTCCAACAGGTTGATTGCAGTATCGTATTGCCAATTATCCATCGCTGATTGCTGGACGGAGTCTGGAACGTGTCCCAATCTATTATAAAGCTGTTCTACCAAACCAGAAAACAATGGTAGACCAGCCGGATAAGAAATCCCAGCACCACAAAAGAAAACAACTCGACCATCTTCGTGGGATTGCATTAACCTCTCAGGAATATCCGGTCCATTCTTAATAAACTGCATTGAAAATCCTTCTGTATATCCATATACGGACACAACAAACCAAGCGCAATATTTGCTTGCATGTTCGTCCCAAAACTTTTGCGCTACCTAAATCACATTACAAATAATCACTCGCAAAATTGCTTATATATAGACTTTTGGCGTCGTTTGATTTTTCGATTTCTGCTCTTGTTGCTTCATCGGTAAGATCTAAAACACGCATTACCCCATCAGCCTCAGCAACAGCTTCAATTCGACGGTAATGAATAGCATGTGATTCGGCATACCTTGCGAGCCCTTTTAGCTTAGGCATGGCATCACTAAGATGGTGTCCGTGGGGGTCAACAATATCAACAGCTATTGAACCATCTCTGTTCAATACAAAGAAAAGGAAATCAGGTCTGACAATGCTATATTTAGATGAATTAGAATAAGCAACTCCCAAGGAATCCTGGCTTGGGCGGGATGGATTTCTATACCACGCTTGAAATTCCTCACGAATATTTTCAGTTGCTAATACCTTAGCCTCCCACTCATTTAGATCAGCAGGAAATAGGTCTTCATTTTCGTCACTCATTAAGTGCCGTTCAAATAGTGGTAATGGCGTTTCAACTCCATTTTCAAAAGCCGTAGTAGCAACCATCCAACTATTGGGTTTAACTAAATCAAGGTCTTGCGGCTCGTTACTCCAAGCTATCAAAGATCGGTAAGCTTCTTGCCTGTCATCAACCAGTCCTTTGATGGCAACTCGTTGTTCCTCTAGCCACTTTTTAGCTAATCTATCAGCTTCAGCATCTAAATACTCTTGGACTTCACTAACTAATCCTAGTGCGGCAATATCGGCATGAGCATCAACCAAAGCGTCCTCTAAATCGTCTTCGACAACATTTTTTTTCGCCAAATGATCTGCAAACGTTCGCGCTAGGTCGGGACTAATAACCCTTGCAGCTCGCTTAAATGCATCCTCGATCACTTCATAGTCAGCTTCTTCTAAAAACTCATCAAAGGATTTACTGTTATTTTTCAAGTCCGCTTTTAAGCTTTTCCCCTCTACTGTTAAAACAGCTGTACGTGCTTCCTTAACCTCATCAGCGTACCGCGCTTGTGCAGCCTCTAACACTTTGTGCATTTCAGCATGTGCTTTTTTACCTGCACCAACTATCAAACCATCATGAGAAAGTTCTTGTGCCAAAGCCGTTAAACGTTTTACGAGTTTGGACGTCTTTTGTGGTAAAGATTGTGACGGCAATGAAATAAACTTATTCCACACTTTATCGTCTAGCGATGGGTTTGGTATTACCTCGGTAGGATTAATTAGAACCCTTCTACCTAATGGTGGCGTATCCCCTTCATCAGCTCCACCATTCATCAAAATGTCCGCAACTTCATTAACAGTTTTTGTATCAAATGAAGGCAACAGACAATCAACAGCATTTAATCGATCATTACCTGGAATACGCCTGGCAAGTGGCGTTCTAACCATTCGACCTAGTAACTGAGTAATATGAGTTTTATCTTTAGCTGGTCGGAATGACACCATCACTTCTGCGCGTGGACAATCCCAACCGGTGCTAATAGCATCTTTGGCGATCAATACTCGAATAGACGTATTATCTTGCACGTGCTCTGGTGATATATAGGGTACTAAATGGCCACCAAATCGTTGTGTTTTATGGTCACCAAACACATGAGAAACAGCTTCTGAACTTAATTCAGGCCAGTTTTGAAAAATAGTATCTAAAGCACTACCAACTTCCTCGGGGTTAGGCGTGTTTGGTACTTGTAGCACCATTAATGGAACCACCTTTTCTGCCGTATCTTGTGTTTCTTCATATTCAACCCAGGCAGCTGTGGAGGCTTTTATTTTTTCGGTAGCGCGTTTGAGCAAGACCGAATCAAACTTACCAACTTCGTCTGGAATATCTAAAATTATCGTGTCTTTTAACAAACCTGAGTCTTGAACTTTAGCTGAATCTACAATCACATTAGGTATAGTACTACGCCCTTCGGCTTGTGATATTGCAGTGTTAAAACGCTCGACTGTCGCAGAAATCCCCCAAACTACGGGAACTGCGGGCACAGCCCCTGAACCATTCATTAAGCGTTTAACAATGGTAGACTTATCTTTCTGAGTGTTCCTTTTAACTTTCCCCATACCACGATGAGCTTCGTCTAAAACTAAGTACAGTGTAAGTTCAGGGTCTTCTATAGTGTTTTGAATTGTGTCCCATATAGTATGAGAACGAAGGTCAGGTCGCATCTCATGCGACAAACTCAATTGCTTGGATTCTTCTTCACTCTCTTGATGCCCTCTTACAAGTAGACTTTTCTTACCCAACTTTTGCGTATTCAAGAAATAAATCTTTCCTGCTTCAAATTTTTCCTGGCTAAACCTATTTTCAACAACTTTCAAATCGGTATGGGCTAACTTGTCTGACGCTTCCAATAAGCGAAATCGTGTCTGCTCATTTAATGACGGGTCATCACTAAACCAAATAACGACGGCCCCTGGGTCACCTTCAAAATCGAAGTTATCATCTCCATGAAAGAGCGCTTCAAATGCGGCAGCGGCCATTACCGTTTTACCTGCTCCGGTGGTCGCAGTTAAAGAAAAGGCAGTTTTTGCGTTATCCTCATGCCACCACTTATTAGCTTTGCGTAAATTAGATAGGACTTCAACGACAGCTTCTTCTTGGTAATCCTTTAGCGTAAACTTCATCGTTACTCACCACTCGAGATTTTGAAATTATTTAAATAGGACTCGTAAAGTCTCACTGGTTCAACAGACCCGGGCAAGCGTTTCGCTATAGCTTGGAAACGCCGGTCATCATTTGTCACTATATAAGCAATATTAACAGTTGATTCTTTTATAGCCTTACAAAATGCAGTGCTTGTATCCAAATCAAATAATACTCCATATTTCTCGACAACTTCCCACCCTTTATCTGAAACAACATCAATTCGCTCTCCCTGGCTACCAGCCTTTAACCAAAGCAAAGGAGCAATTTTTTTAAATGCTCGGTTGTGACTAACTGGCAGTGCCGCCTCATAAGTTAATGTAAAAAACTCAGCATTTTCTTCGAAGCCATCAGCCATTGGAAACTCGTCAGTAAATTTGTATTCTCCTTTAATAGGTTCGCCTTCTGGTGTTAAACCAGTAATCACAGATTGAACCCGGGGTTTCGTTATGTAGTCACAGATACCCAGTTGTTCCCAGTCGGGATCACCTGGACGTAACCCCTCCTTAGCTAGAGATAACTGTTCCGCAGCAGCAACCTCATTATTTGTTATAGAAATACATTGTCTATTGCCTCCGTCCTGGCGATTTAGACGCATCACTGCGTGAGCTGTGGTGCCTGAACCAGCGAAGAAATCAAGAATAACTGCTCGTGGATTATCAGAAACGAAAAAGCGCAATGCATCTTCGACTGCGTACAACGACTTAGGAAATGGGAACTTTCTATCTGGAAGTATTCGCCCTAGCGGAGTTGAACCATAGTCAGTGGCACTATGGGATGGTCTGTTCCACACACTCATCGGGCGTACTAGCCTTTTATGAGCTGGCAATATTAAGGAGCCATCCAAGTCTCGGCCAGTTGGAACAATTTTCCCTGCTTCAATTAGCTTTTGCGTTCCTGCGGGAAGATAATACAAGGTTCTCCGTTGCTGACCACTCTTCCAAGGTCCGAGTCGAATATATCCCTTTTCAAAAGCTTGAGCCGTAGTTAGATGCCCTAGCCGCCAACGCCTTTCTCTATTTCCAGTGATGGGAAATAGAGCGAAGCATCCATCAGGCGGTTTCACCGTTGCTCGATCGGCATCTGCCGGTATAGGTTCACCAACAGAATGAAAGCTCCCATTACTTTCATAAAAATAAATTGGATAGAACATATTTGGACGATCAGAACGATCACTTTCAGACCCAGTTCGTATTAATCCATCCCAACGTACTTCTACAGCCTCAACGTTGTCCCGCAGCATATCTGAATGACTCGGACTAATATCCGCATCTCCGAAAAATACGAAGTAAAGGTATTCGTCAGCCCGAGAAAAACCTTTTGAGCGAGATGCTCCACTCGGATTAATGACACTAGAAACCATCTGGATTGACTGTCCAGGAAACAACTGCTCCAATAGCAGGCCGAGTCTCAGGTATTCTTTTTCGTCGATAGTAATGATGAGAACACTATTCCTCGGATTGAGGAGGTCGCACACAAGTTTCAAGCGACGCTCAATAAATGCTAGCCATTTGCTGTGGCGGTACAGGTCCTCTTCCTCAACATAGTCATTGTTATATTTCCAATCCTTAGCCCCAGTGTTATACGGCGGATCAATAAAGATAGCATCCACTTGACCTCTATGGGTGTAGGTTAATGCTTTCAGCACATGATAATTTTCACCGTTAATTACTGAGTGAAAAGGTTTACCGCCACCACGCTCAATTTTCCCTGTACTAACTAAACCTGGATAAATAAAATCTCTAAACTCTGCAATAACAATCAAGTCTGCCAGTTTGACCTTTTTCGGCTCAGACTTAGGCTGACCTAGCAAAAGAATTTTTGCAGTTTGCGGTATCTCTTTTTTAAATACTCTTAGCACTTGCCAAAGTTGTTGATCACCTTTTTTTGTTGAGCCACGCTCTGGCAAAATCCTAACTTTATCACCTTTACGTACAGGACGATTTGGTAATTCAACCACCTCTGGTTTATGCCGCTCAAAATTCAAACCAAAGGCTCGCCTTGACGAAAGCGCTCTAAATTCACGCTCCAAGTCGGCCCCCATTTGCGGGTCTTTCGCTTTAGCTTGCGCGATTAATTCTGTTAAGCGAGACATCTATTTTCCTTAATTTTTTCTATCTATTTGCTTTATATTGATTATATGAATAGCAAGTTAGTAATGATTTTCAGAAGTTTAGGTGAGACTAACACCTTGATAAATATAAGTATATAAACTCAGACCAAGCTTTTAGTAACTCGTACAAATATCCTTCAATTTGGCTATATCATCGCCAAATGTGCGATAGCTAGTCACTGCTAATTGGATAGATTTGTATAGTTTTTAGGCAACTATCTCAAATGCTAGATAATCCACCCGACGAATCGACGATTTGACGCAGACAGGTCGTCAAGTCTCCCTTAACTGAATCAATCCATGTATCAAACATATATCAAAAACCAAGGGGGTCAGATCAACTTGTAGGTAAACCAAAAACCAAGGGGGTCAGATCAACTTGAACAAGAACTAACATCTTGAGCTGCTCCTATGTGCGATTATTTGCCCCTGAAGTCATTTCAATAAGTCTAATGCTTCCCTCTTTATCTTTAAGTCTTTATCTTTAAGTCTCTATCACTTCTCTTTATGACTTTTCTTTAGCGTTCAGATCCATCATACCTCGTAAATCCCTCAGCGTATCCTGCGCATCCCCTACCTTCATATCATCCAAAACATCTTTAAGACCTTCAGTTTGCCCTATCATCGCCTTGGGCCCACCAACCTACATTGCTCTGACAGCCGTTAAAATAATCTATGGAATTAGGTGCAGAGTCGATTACTACATTTCGCGATCGAAAACCAAGGGGGTCCGAAAACCAAGGGGGTCAGATCAACTTGAACAATAACTAACATCTCTAAGACCTTCAGTTTGCCCCATCATCGCCTTGGGCCCACCAACCTTCATTGCGCTGACAGCCTTTAAAATAGTCTATAGAATTAGGTGCAGAGTCGATTACTACAATTCGCGATCAGTAAAAATGAATATAATCTAGCATCACCGATTCAGCTAATCGACTCAGACCGCAGTTTTTCTATTCGAGAATTCGGCCAGCATAAAATCAATAAAACATCTTACTTTCTTGGCGACATATTTTCGGTGAGGGTATATCGCGAACAAACCGAACTCTAAGGTCGTATATTCTGGTAGTACGGGGATCAATCGACCATCTTCAATCGCCTCCTCCACAATAAACGCCGGTACCATCGCTATTCCTCCCCCCGCAATAGCAATTTCTTTTACCGCTTGCGGGCTGTTTACGGCGACTTTTGAATTGACGTTAATTGTTTGCGGCTCTCCCTTGGGTGAAATTAGCGGCCATTGTTTACCGATTCTAAAATTACTATCAATAATGCAGGGATGGTCAGCCAATTGTTCGGGGCTTGCGGGCAATCCCCCACGCTCAATATATTCTGGTGATGCGCATAAAACCAATGGGAAAACCTTGAGCTGCCTGGCGATCATATTAGAATCATCGACCCCGCCAATTCTGATCCTGACATCTATACCTTCTTCTAACATATCTATTGCACTGTTAGTAAGGACTAACTCAATTCTAAGATTTGGGTAGAGCGCTTGGAATTTGGGCAGAATCGCTGACAACTGAATTTCACCGAAGGTTACCGGCGCGCTGATCCTTAGGATACCGCGAGGACTGGTTTGCTCGCCGGTGACATTATCGACCATTGCGCTAAATTGCTCGAGTAAATGAACTGATTGCTCGTAATAACTCCGTCCGGCATCGGTAAGCGCTAATTGGCGAGTCGTACGATTAAACAATCGAATATCCAGTTGACGCTCAACTTCTCCTACATATTTGCTCACCAGCGCTTTGGAAATACCTAATCGTTCGCTGGCGGCGGTAAAAGAACCGGTTTCAACGACCGCATTAACTGTTTTTAAACCATCAAGGGTATCCATCATAGCTCCCGTATTTGCTATTAACAGCAGTCCAGTGAATGTCGGATCAACTGACCAATTGTCAACATATCATTGACAATCATTCAATGCTAGCCATATTTATCTTTTTATTGTTGACAGTAATAATAACCTCACTGAATCGCAAACGGCCAACAAAACGGTCATAACAACAACCAAACAGTAAAGGATCAACGATGGCAAAAATAGAAATTTACACCCGACCCGGTTGTGGTTATTGCACCCACGCCAAACGGCTATTAACCAACAAAGGGTTAGCGTTTGTTGAATACGATGTTTACCAACATCCAGAAAAAATTAAACAAATGCGCAGCAGAACTTCGCAAAGAACTTATCCGCAAGTTTTTATAAACGATCAATCGATAGGTGGCTTTAGCGAATTAATAGAAAACGAGCAGAAAGGATTATTACCGATCGCAAGGCGATAGTTATTTTTTGGCTACTAAATTTTTTACCATTTATTTTATTTTTTAATTAACAGGAGAAAGACCATGAGAACACTTAATCAATCATCAACCAATAAGCGAAGCTTTAAACGTTATTTGGCCGCCGCCGCGAGTATCTTTGTACTTAATTTTGGTAGTATCAATGCCGCCGAAGCAAGTCAGACATTACATAAAACCATAAAAATTGAAAACCAAGATATCTTTTATCGAGAAGCTGGCGCAGAAAATGATAAGACCATTGTTTTATTACACGGTTTTCCAACATCGTCTCATATGTACCGTAACTTAATACCAAAACTATCAAAGCAATATCGGGTCATTGCGCCGGACTATCCTGGTTTTGGCAATAGTTCAATGCCTTCACTTGATGAGTTTGAATACAGTTTTGATAACTTAGCGAAAATAACGGATAAATTTTTAACCAAAGTTGGCGCGAGAAAATACACTCTGTACTTAATGGATTATGGCGCACCGATTGGCTTTAGAATCGCTGCGGCACATCCTGAAAGAGTGGAAGGATTAATTATTCAAAACGGTAACGCTTATGATGAAGGGCTAAGAGATTTTTGGGACCCGATCAAAGCTTACTGGAAAGATAAATCGCCGGCGAATGCGAAGGCTTTAGGTGATTCATTATTAACAATTGGCGCGACTGAATGGCAATATACTAACGGCGCTCGTAATAAAGAAACCATAAGCCCTGACAACTGGATTGTTGACCAAGCGAAACTAGACCGTCCGGGTAATAAAGAAATCCAATTGGAACTGTTTTATTCTTACGGAACTAACCCTGCGCTTTACCCAGAATGGCAGGCGTATTTCAGAAAACACCAACCGGCAACACTATTAATATGGGGTAAAGGCGACTACATTTTCCCAGAAGAAGGTGCTCACCCTTACAAGCGAGATCTAAAAAATATCGACTTTCATATTTTAGATACCGGTCACTTTGCTTTAGAGGAAGACGGTGATGTTATTGCAAACCATATCCTTCGGTTTATGAAAAATAATCGATAGATTGATTTGAATCACAAAAACGTCGCGGCCTTAAGAAGTTCGCGGCGTTTTTTTACTTTGGCGTTAATAAGGACAAAAGTATTGAGTAAGCTGTGCTTAGAAAGCTCAAAGAAAAAACAGGTTATAACGCCCCCCTCCTATTTAGAACAACTTGGAGCGAATGGAAACGACTCTAGAGATCACAGAGGGTGGTCCGTCACTGTCACTTATTTTGTACTTGTAAATGTCGAGGAAGTCCACTTTGATAATGATAGTTGCAGCAATCAAAGGGGAGCAGAACAACTTTAAGGCACTACAAATAAGTTTCAAACTCATCCGAACCTGATGCTACCCAGACTTTAGTGTAATAAAAGCTAGGAGTATCGAGCCCAGAGACGCATATTTTGTTACGTCCTTGATGCACTATTCTTCCAAATTTTTTACGAAATGAACTGTCGCCCCCGGAGACAAGGCCACCCGAATTTTTACATCTTTAATATGATAACCTTTCACTTTCATATCATAGGCCTCATTGAGCTTGTTGAGGATATAATCCATCACCACGCCGACCTTTTGTTCTTTTAAGATTTCTGCTTGTTGTTCTTTGCTTAGCGCCCTTTTCCTTGCCACTTTAAATGACAGATCCGGTATTATCCCCACTCCCATGTAGACATCGGTTATATCGTAGCCGAGTTGTTCCATGAGTATGACGCTCTCATCCATTTCACTCAAAAAACCGTTCAGACTATCTTTGCTTAAAGTAACGGCATCATCATAGATATTACCAACGCCGGTAGAGAGCTGGTCCGCTTTTTCGAGTGTGCTATCAGTTAGCGATTTAGCGCTAGAGCCAATCTCCGACCAAATAGACCGCTCTTTTGGTTTGTTCTCATTGGTGTCTGCTTTGACTAACTCTTTTTCTTTTTGCGTGTTTTCTTCGGAGGTTTGATTATCACTTTGCGCTAACGCAACC
>CAJQOL010000061.1 GCA_905479925.1 uncultured Kangiellaceae bacterium
GTCTATATTTAAGTTTGATTTCAAAATATTCATAATAAATTTCTCATTTAAGCTCAATTAAATCGATAAGGACTTAATTGATTTACCACCGTAAATAGCATTAACTACAGCACGTGTACCAACAATCGCAGTAAACATTGAAGTCATTATTCCAATCAATAAAGTGACCGCGAAGCCAGCTATTGGACCGGTACCGATTCCGAATAATACAAATGCCGCAATCAAAGTAGTTACATTTGCATCGGCGATAGTCGAAAACGCTTTATCGTAACCGTTGTGGATAGCCTGCGCAGGGTTGACCCCATCTTTTAGCTCTTCTCTTATACGCTCAAAAATCAAAACGTTCGCATCGACAGCCATACCAACCGTCAAAACTATTCCAGCAATACCTGGTAAGGTCAGCGTTGCTCCAGGAACAAGGGACATGATGGCAACAATAAAAATCAAATTACTAAAAAGGGCGATATTTGCTACAAGTCCAAATAAACGATAATAGACCAACATAAAGATTAACACCGCCACAAAACCATAGATGATGGAGTTCATACCCATTCGGATATTTTCCTCACCAAGGCTTGGACCTATCGTTCTTTCTTCTATAATAAAAGTTGGAGCAATCAAAGAACCAGCTCTTAGTATAAGAGCAAATTCACTCGCTTCTTTAGGCGTATAGTCTCCAGTAACGACAAACTTAGCGCCAAACACGCCATTAATTCTAGGAGCACTAACAACTTCTTTAATGGTTTCATTATCTATAACAATAAGTTCGCCAACTTCATTACGGTCATAAACGGCTTTGGTCTCAACCATAACGATAGCCATTAACTTACCGGTATTTTTGGTGGTATTGGCTAACATTTTGGAACCACCTTCTCCATCAAGAGAAACTTGAATTTGAGGTTGCCCCGTTTGCGAATCAAAATTAGAAACAGCATCAACAATTTGAGTACCATTTACAATTACTCGTTTTTTAACAATCCAAGGTATTCCGGTGTTTTGTCCCAGTATTTTCTCGCTTCCTGCAGGCGCTCTTTTGGCAGTAGAACTCGCCCCTTGGTCAACCATTCGAAACTCTAGTGTCGCAGTTTTACCAAGTATACGTTTGGCCTGCGCTGAATCCTGAACGCCGGGCAATTGAATAAGAATTCTATCGCTGCCCTGCTTTTGAATTAGCGGCTCGGCAACACCAAGCTCATTGATTCTATTTCTAAAGGTAGCGATATTCTGATCGACTGCGTAATCCTGTATTTCTTTGATTTTGACATCTTCTAGATCTAGAACTAATTCAAATAAGTTATCCAAATCTCGCGAACGAGTACGAAAATCACTGTAAGTTTTTCGAACTTGAACATCGGCTTTGTCTCGTAATTCCGCGGTTCTAAATCGTGCAACTAGTTGGCTGTTACCCTTTTTAATAACCGATGAGTATCTAATTCGATTTTCTCTAAAAAGTGTCTTTAGCTCGGTCTCATACTGTTTCAATTTTTTCTCTAACGCCGAATCCATATCGACTTGCATAAGAAATTGAACACCACCTCTAAGATCAAGTCCTAAGTTCAACGGTGAACCACCCATTGATTTTAGCCATTGAGGGGTTGTAGGGGCTAAGTTGATAGCAACAACATGACTACTCAAACCTTTTTTCGCTAGTAACTTTGGTACTTCATCACTTGCTTTAAATTGGTCATCTTTATTAGAAAAGCAGATCAGCGACTTGCCATCTTCGACTGCTGCCGATTTAAGCACTAATCCTTTTTCTTCAAGCTTCTGTTGAATTTCTGCAAACAAATCCGCCTCAATCAAGTCGCCGTTTTCTTTGGTTACTTGAATTGCCGGATCAGGTGGATATATATTTGGCAGCGCAAAGATAATTCCAACTATAAGTAATACAGCCAACATCACATACTTCCACGCAGGGAAGGTATTGATTGGCCGAATTTGAGGCTGATTTGTGAACATAAAAATTAATCTCTAAAATTTGGGGTAGCATATCGTTCAATAGTCTAATTCTGCATTTTAAGTACTTCAGGTGAAACTCATCGGTTTAAATGAAATTCATCTGTTTAATAAAACACTAACTATCCAGAATTACTTAACTATTAACTTCTCTAACTATTAACTTCTTTAATAGTACCTTTAGGCAAAGTTGCCGTTACTGAGTGTTTTTGAAACTTCATTTCAACACCTTGGGCAACATTAAGAACAATAAATGAATCGGTGATCTTACTGACTTTGCCTAGAATTCCGCCGCTAGTTACAACTTCATCACCTTTTTGAATCGCTTCTAACATTGTTTTATGCTCTTTGGCTCGCTTGCTTTGCGGGCGAATAAGCAAAAAATAAAACACAACGGCAAATAATACCATCATAATAATAGTGCTCATACCGCTAGCTTGAGCTGGTCCCGCTTCAGCGGCTTGTACTGTACTTATAAACATTGTTAGTCCTCATGGTCTTCTTATAATTAATGGCTGCCGCCATTTATTTGGTTTACTTAATCTATTCTAATCAAACCAGTCTAAGACTGGTATCACTCTACTATGTATAATCTGATCTTCTATTACATATTCGTTTTTAGCTTATTCGTCTAATTCTCGGTCGTCTTAACCTTATTCAGCTAAACCTTATTCAGCGAAACCTTATTCGTCTAAACCTTGATCTAGCTCTAGGGCAGGAACTTCCTGGCCTCTTGCCCGGTAAAATTCTTCTACAAAGCTATCGAATGTACCTTCTTCTATAGAATCACGCAATCCCTGCATTAGATCTTGGTAATAATGCAAATTATGGATGGTGGCAAGTTCAGCACCAAACATTTCCCCGCACTTATCTAAATGGTGCAAATAAGCACGGCTATAATTTCTACAGGTATAACATCCACAGGCCTCATCTACAGGACCGGAGTCCTTTTTATTGGGACTGTTTCGTAATCTTACAATGCCTGTTCGAGTAAACAAATGGCCATTTCTAGCATTTCTTGTAGGCATAACACAGTCAAACATGTCGATACCACGCATAACCGACTCAACCAGGTCTTCTGGCTTACCAACCCCCATTAAATAGCGAGGTTTATCGGCAGGCATCTTGTCAGTTAAATGATTCAAAATCATTTTCATTTCTTGCTTTGTTTCACCAACCGATAACCCACCAATTGCATAACCATCAAAACCTATCTTAGTAAGACCATCGAGCGAGATATCCCTAAGATCTGGGTACATACCACCTTGCACAATTCCAAACAATGCTGCTGGGTTATCGGCATGCGCGTCCTTGGAACGCTGAGCCCATCTCAAACTAAGTTGCATTGATGTGTCGGCCTGTTCATGGGTTGCAGGATAAGGTGTACATTCATCAAATATCATGACTATATCTGAGCCAAGTTCTCGCTGAACCTGCATAGATTCTTCAGGCCCTAAGAATACTTTGTCACCATTAATCGGCGATCGGAAAGTAACCCCTTTCTCTGTGATCTTTCGTAGCTCACCTAAACTAAAAACTTGAAAACCACCGGAATCAGTTAAAATAGGGCCTTGCCAGTTCATAAAATCATGAAGGTCGCCATGCAACTTTACTACTTCGGTGCCCGGTCTTAGCATCAGATGAAAAGTATTCCCAAGAATGATTTCAGCACCGGTATCCATTACCCGCTCAGGAGACATCCCCTTCACCGAACCATAAGTCCCTACGGGCATGAAAGCCGGAGTATTGATAACACCTCGGTCAAATTCAATTTGTCCTCGACGTGCTTTTCCGTCGGTTTTTAATAGCGTATATTTCATAGTTAGTTCTTAATTCACAAGATGTTGTCTACAACTTATTTTCAATCAACATAGCATCGCCATAACTGAAAAAGCGATAACACTGCTCGATAGCTTGTTGGTAAACGCTGAGCATAAACTCTCGACCAGCAAAGGCACTAACTAACATCATTAGCGTAGATTCTGACAGGTGAAAGTTGGTTATTAATGCGTCAACACTCTTAAATCTATAGCCAGGGGTAATAAAAATATCAGTCTCTCCGCTCATTTCGGCAATCTCACCGGAAACTGACGCGGACTCTAAACAGCGAACCGAAGTAGTACCAACAGCGATGACTCTACCGCCTTTTTCGCGGGTAGTCTCAATCAAGTCTACAACTGATTGTGGAACACTAAACCACTCTGAATGCATCTGATGGTCGCTAATATCATCAACCCGAACCGGTGAAAATGTACCAGCACCAACGTGCAATGTAACAAAATCGTGGCTAACACCTTTATCCGCAATTTTATCTAAAAGGTCCTGATCAAAATGCAATCCCGCAGTGGGAGCCGCCACCGCTCCTAGCTTGTCGGCATAAACGGTTTGATAGCGAGCGTTATCACTCTCCTCCGCAGCCCTCTCAATATAAGGAGGCAACGGCATTTGTCCATGCTCTTCTATGAGATTTAGCAAACTACCTTTTGAGCAATTTTTCAAAACAAAAAAACTACTCTCTCGACCTATGACTTCCATAATAAAATCATCGGACAAAATCACCTTTGCGCCAGCTTTGGGTGTGTTACTAGCTCTCAATTGGGCTAGGCAAATATCAACGCCATCTTGCTGTTTTACGCGCTCTATTAAAACTTCTACACTTCCACCACTTTCCTTAACACCCTTCAACCGAGCAGGTATCACCCTAGTATTGTTAAAAATTAAACAATCATTAGGCTCAATAAAATCAACTAATTGATGAAAATGACGGTGAACGGTCTGTTCTTTTTGAGGATCGATGACCAAAAGCCGGCTATCTGTCCTATTTTCTGCTGGTTGATCTGCTATGAGTTCTTTTGGCAAATCAAATTTAAAATCTTGCTTTAGCATTTAGCGGTCCTTAAAACTATGCCGCCGAACAGCAAGTAGTAAAAATTTAAGGCGCGAATTCTACCAGAAAACACCACAAAATTGGATAATTAATGCGCTATTTGGCCTTATATTTCGCGCTAAATCCGAAATTCAGCATACTTAACGGTGTTGAGAAAGTAGATTTTAAGCGATTACGCTAGAGAGTCGATTATTATTGCGTTACAAACCAAAATTTACCGCTCGCTTCTAGGCTGCTTAAAGCGGAGATATATGCTCGAAATTATGGCTAAATATCCCGCTGAAAACAGTGCTAACCCTACTGAACATAGTGCTAACCCCACTGAATATAGTGCGAACACGAGCGCTAAACCAACTTTAAGAACGGACTTGCCGTAAAAATATCCCTGCCGAAGCCGTGATTTGCACTTTATAATCAGCGCTTATTGAACCAATAAACGCTATAATTCATAAACGAATCAAACAATGATTACGAGTAACTATGAAAAAAATACTTATTCTCCCTCTACTGCTAACCATCGCTTACTCAACTTCCGGCTTGACCGATGATTTGGAAAAAGAAATAAAATCCGGTAGCTATTGCGAGTCTGTTATTTATGACAAATTTAAACTAATAGAAAAAAGCAAACATGAGCGAGTGAAATTTACGCCAAGTCAGCGACTATTGGAATTTGTTGTTTCCATGGAACTGATGTGTCCGTGGGGAACAGAAAGAGATTTCAATGGTGATAAAAAAGCTGATTGGATCGGTTTTGTCAAAATTGATGATAAGTATCAGCTATTAGCTTATTTGTCGACCCCACGACAATACCAAGTTAAAACGATTGCCTCCTATTCAAAAGCGCCTTCTGAACAATTTATACGGTGGATTCAAACAGCCCACCTAACCCGGTTTACGGATAAAAAATTGAATTTAAATAGCTCGATGTTCGCCTTACAAGTCGCCGAAGTTGACGGGTTAACAGACATTTATCTTTGGAACGGAAAACAAATGGAAAAAGTCCTATCCACTCCTCAACTGTTTTAGTATTAAATACGAGAACAGCTAGCGAATCAATCTAGAAGAAAATACTCTTTACCATCACCCATAAAAAAAGAGAAACAAGTTTCTCTTTTTTTGACGAGCCGATTTCCTATTAGCAAGTACTGCCGCCCTCCGGCCAACAATTATTTAATGCGCCGTCCTTATCAGTCCAAGTTCTTACACCGGTATTTGTTAGGGTTAA
>CAJQOL010000062.1 GCA_905479925.1 uncultured Kangiellaceae bacterium
CAAATACTGAGTATTAGCGTGGTGAAAACGGAGAGACTTCGGTACGGTTACGTCCGTTTGCTTTGGCCTTATAAAGCGCCTTGTCCGCTTTTGATAATAGCTTTTCAGAGTCGTTAGGCTCAGGAGCTATAACGCTCGCAATTCCTATACTCATGGAGATCTTGCCTAGCGGCGCACCCGAGTTTTCAATGTTTTCGGAAAGTATATGCTGTCTAAATTTTTCTGCCGAATCGTACGCATCATTAGCTAAAGAGCCGGAAAGAATAATAGCAAACTCTTCGCCACCAAACCTCGCAACAAAATCTCCTGCACGCTGAAACTCTTTCTTAAATATCGCAGCAATGCTCTGCAAACACGAATCACCTTTTATGTGACCATAGGTATCGTTATAAGCTTTAAAATAATCAACATCACAAAAAAGTAGTGCTATATTACTCTGCTCGCGGGAAGCACGACGTACTTCAGATTCTAAAACTTTGTCAAAATATCGTCTGTTGGCTAACTTCGTGAGCCCATCCAAAAATGCATGTTCGGACAACTTGCCATGGTTTTCGCTTAACTTTTGGTAAGTGACTTTACGTTGCTCTTCAGCTGCTCTGCGGGTAAATGCTTCAGAAAATAACTGAGCAAGTGGCTCAACCATCGCAAGATCTTGTAATTGCCAGCCGTCATCACGGGCCTGATAATCAAGCGCAATCCATCCGATAACCGATGCTTGTTTAGTGATTGGCAAAACCAGGGTTGTATTGGCTCCAACCTGAGCATAATGCTCTGACAAACCACTACATTGCTGAACAGCTGTCGATTTGATTGAAGTCTGAGGCGACAGTAATTGAGCTTTACCAGACAGTAGCATTTGAAACTCTGGCAAGCTTTTATCAATATCAATTTTCTTAGAAAACTGTTTTAGAGAGTCGACATCGTTTTTTAACCACTCTAGATAAACCTTTGCTTTGATATCTTGCTTGTCTAACAGATAGATAGAAACCCGATCTAGCTTAAAGAAACAGGCGGTCTCCGAAACTACCGAGGTTAGTTCTTTTGAGAATTCCTCTAATTTTAGGTTAATAAAGCGATGAGCAAACGCTCTCAGAAGATTATTCCACATCGATTCATAAAGCATTTGTGCCTGTTTTTCTTTTTCCAGACTTAAGTCTTCAAGGCTCAATAGGTACTGAACATTAGAGCGATTCTCCGAATCAGTTTGGGTCAAAAAGCTGACTTGACACTTCACCGAAACCCCTTCGCCTGTTTCCTTAACGAGGACTATTTCAAAAGGTAAACTATTGACTCCATCCGAGTGTTTATTGGAATGTCGCTTGTAACCAATGGCTTTTAGCTCAGAAACAAATTCTGAATAAATTTGTTTAGGAATATATTTATCGATCGGTTGTTCAATCAGTGCTTTATTGGAGTAACCTAATAGGTCAGTGAACTTGCGGTTTGCGTCAATAATTTCAAGGTGTTTGTTTAATAGCACTAATACGCCAGGAAGTTGACGAATCTCAGGAATATTGTCTGATACTGTCGCGTTTTCTAGTTGAGCCTTTTCTTCTGGCTGATTCGGCAACGACGGTCTATGAGTATCAGTTTGCGATAAATCTTTGAACTGCGCAGCATCCTTTAAGCTAACGTCTTGCTCTTTATTAGCAGCTACGGCATTAGTAGCTACGGCATTTTCTTGCTCGGTCGCGCTTTTTTGATTGCTAGAATCGCTAGTTAACGATTCGAATGGTTTACTGTTAGCTGATGCGAACTTATCTTTTAGGTTACGGTTTGATTGTTGAGGGCGAGTCGACACGTTATTTGTATTTGGCTTGTTATCGTTAGTGGACAAATTTTCCAGCAGCGCCGCAATCGCTGTAAGGATATCTTGCTCCTTAACTCTTCGGCTCAAATAATCATCAGCTCCAGATTTAAGCAACTCAACCGCCAACTGATCGTCACCTTTGTTCGCTAAAATGGCTATGAGACTATCTGGGGTTGCTTTTTTAAATCGTCTTAATACATCGATCGGGTGCAGAAAATCAAAGCTATCAGCTAAAAATACAACATCAACAAAGCTCGACTGACAATATTCCAACGCTTCATCAATATCAGTTCTAAAGCAAATGTTATAGCCAAATAATTTGAGGTAATCTGTGACGGTTGAGGAAAAATCTGGGTCAGGGTCAACTAATAAGATAGATTGAATTGGTTGCTTGTTTGAGGGGGTGTTTGTATCTTCGACGTTGTCGTCAGACAAAATACTGCCAGCAGAAAAAACTCCACTCGAATGACTCATTCGACAACCCCTTCCAAATAATTGACGAAAGCATCGAATTATCAATACTTTGCGTCGTTTAACGCATGCCGAGTTTAGTTTTTATTATTTTCCATTTTCAGATGCGTCTATTCATTTACATTCAATTTATACAGTCAATCCGTAGAATTTTTACTAATTCCTTAAGATTTAAACCAACATAATACTTCGAATAGATTTTTAGCGAACAATTGCTCTCTGTTCGCGCAACATAAACTAACGGTATTAATAACATTTTGCAAGGGTTTTCTCGCTAGATAGGGCCATTTTCTCGGTTGATATAGGCATTTATTGTCAATTTTCACATATCTAGAAAATGAATAATTGTGAATTTTGTCAGCTAGATTAACCAAATACGATCTCTATAATAGTGCCCCTTCTAACGTTTAACCCTCATGGACCGCAACCTAAACGTAACCGAGACAACATTAAGCAGTAGATAACTCGATGACAATAACAAAAAGAAGACCCGGGCGGCCATCTCTTTCTAGCCAACAAAAAGAAGATATCAAAGCAAATATTATTAACATTGCTAGAACTTTATTTGTTGAAGAAGGCTATGAAAACACCAGTATGCGTAAAATTGCAGCTAGAGCTGGATTTGCACCTACCAAAATTTACTATTATTTTGACAATAAGAAGGCAATTCTAAAACACTTTTGGAACGATATATCCATGGATATGTGGAACCATGTTAAGCCTAATACTCAAATGATGGCTAATTCACCAGTAACCATCATTCGCCATTTAATGCGCCAAACGGTGCAATATTGGCTAGACAACCCGAATAACTGCCAACTTTCGATAGAGACGCAAGACTTTAGAGCTGACGCTAGTGAAAACCTAGACATGTACAATACCCCTGGAATTCGGGATTATGTTGCACTAATGAGAAATTTAGTTAGTCAATGCATTGAACAAGGTATTTTTAAGCATTCGGACGCCGTGGTTATTAGCCAGCTATTGGCAGTCTCCGTCTATGGAATTTATGGCTCCTTTTATAACCTTCCCAGTATTGCATGGAGTGACAAGCATCAACTGGTAGAGCTTGCTATTGATAATACTTTAAACGGATTAATGAGTAGTATTCTCGCCGAAACAACTTGCCTAGCCTAGGCTGTTTTCAAAAACCTGATCTATATTATTGCCCGAGACTTGGGCTTTATAATGCCCTACTCGACTAGGGCAATGCCTTCTAAAGAAGATTCCTTTAAAATAATTACACCAGCCTAGATTGTCTAGCAATCGCTTTAACGGTAAAATACCGCTCCTAATTTTGATAGGTTTAACCGAATTCCCATGACAAAATCTTTGCTTTTATTGAGCAGTTCTCGAGTTGATGACACCGAATACTTAAGTCACGCTCTGCCAATTATTACTGACTTCCTTGCTCACAAACTGCCTAGCGCAGACAATCATGGCGACAGAGAATTACTATTTATACCTTATGCTGGCGTAACTATTAACTACGATCAGTACGAGGCGATGGTTAGCGCGGCTTTCGCAGCAATTGGATACACCATCAAATCGATACACCACCATCCCGATCCCGTTGCGGCAATTGATGATGCCCAAGCGATAGTAGTTGGAGGGGGCAATACTTTTGAACTTCTGAGCAAGCTCTATGAGAATTCAGTATTAGCTCGCATTAAGGAAAAAGTAGAGTCGGGAACCCCTTATATTGGCTGGAGTGCGGGGTCTAACATTGCTGGCCCTACCATAAAAACCACCAATGATATGCCAATTGTCGAACCGCCATCATTTCAAGCGTTAAATTTAGTGAGCTTCCAAATAAATCCTCACTACATAGATGGTAGCCCTCCTGGTCACAATGGCGAGACCAGAGAGCAACGTTTGCAAGAATTTCTAACCATTAATACTAGCGATAAAGTAGTCGGTATACCCGAAGGAACCGGCTTATTAATAAGGTCCAATGAACTAAGTTATGTAGGTAATAAAACAGCCTTTTATTTATCCTCTAAGGGTAAAATAGCTTTTGATACCTCTCAGCAGTTGCGCGAACTAATAGCTGGTTAACCGATTAATAATATGACGCAATCAAACGATAATATTTACGCCACCAAACAAACTGTTGGACCTTTTAGGTTTGACGAAAAAGTAGTAGCGGTATTCCCAGATATGATAACTCGCTCAGTTCCGGGCTATGAAGACGTTATTAAAGGGATCCAGCAACTTGCTTCAGAATATACGATTGAAAATACCAATTGTTATGATTTAGGCTGCTCGCTTGGCGCGGCAAGTTTGGCTATTAGTTATGGAAACCAGAAACAAGGTGTGAAAATTTACGGGATCGATAACTCCGAAGCGATGATTGAGCGCTGTCGAAGTAATATCGATGGCTTTAAGCACAAAACACCAATTTCACTCATGAATTGTTCAATTCAAGACACTAATATCGAAAATGCTGGTTTTATTGTGCTTAACTATACGCTTCAGTTTATTGCGCAACCAGATAGGCTAGCTATATTGAAGAGTATTTATGATGGTATGGTTTCAGGTGCTGTTTTAATTCTTTCGGAAAAAATTGTTTTTGAGGATGAGTTAATAAACGCCAACATGATCAAACTTCATCATCAATTTAAAAGAGACAATGGTTATAGTGATTTAGAAATAAGCCAAAAGAGAAACGCGCTAGAAAATGTGCTGGTGCCAGAGACCATCAAACAGCATATCGACCGGCTTCAAGAGGTCGGCTTTCAACCGGTCTGCTGTTGGAATCAAAACCTCAATTTTGCATCGCTAATCGCGGTAAAGCCTTAATTTGTATGGCTTAAAGCTTATCAACGATTTGCATTATTACCAGTTCACTTATTGCCAATGCGCTTATCGCCAATTCGCTCATTGACAGCTGGCTTTTCGCCAGTTTTTATATCAACAACTTGCTCAACAACCATTTAAAAACGGAACTATTTTGAATCAGCTAGTAGATATAGAACCCACTAGCCATTTTCAACTACTTAACCAAACCGACGTTGTTTTATGATTAATTATTCAGAGTTCAAGCAAACTATAGAAAATTCAAATGTCGCCCCATGGCACGATTTTTTTGTAAAAGCTGTTGATCAACGACTTCAAACCTACACCCATGGTGAATTACAACAATGGCGGGAGTTACTAGAAGCCTTGCCAGACATACCAGTAGAATCCGTTAACCTAAAAGATAGCGTTACGGTAACTTCAAACCTCAAGCAATCACCGGATCAGATAGCAGAATTACAAAACAAACTGATGCTATTGCACCCTTGGCGCAAAGGCCCATTTCAGCTTTTTGAGCATCATATTGACACCGAATGGCGCTCCGACTGGAAGTGGGACCGAATCAAATCTCAAATAAGCCCGCTGAAGAACCGAAGTATACTTGATGTCGGCTGTGGTAACGGTTATCACTGCCTTAGAATGGCTGGCGAAGATAGTCGATTTGTACTTGGTATCGACCCTTCACAAAAGTTCCTCTCTCAATTTAGTGTTCTACAACATTATATTCAACAAGCCAATTGTCATCTATTACCCCTCGGGATTGAAGATATGCCGGAAGACATGGGCAATGATGCTTTTGATACCGTGTTTTGTATGGGGGTACTCTATCATCGAAAATCTCCAATAAACCTTATCTACCAACTAAAAAATCTACTTGTTAAAGGTGGCGAATTAGTCCTAGAAACCTTAGTGATAGATGGTGACGAGAACGCTGTTTTACTGCCTCCTGGACGATATGCGCAGATGAGAAATGTTTGGTTTTTACCGTCAGTTAAGGCGCTGGAATTGTGGTTACAAAAATGCGGATTCAAAAATGTCAAAACGGTTGATATTAATCAAACCACAACCGATGAACAGCGCGCTACGGATTGGATGACCTTCCACTCGCTTTCTAATTACCTTGACCCTTTGGATAAAAATAAAACGGTTGAGGGCCACCCTGCTCCCAAACGAGCTACCTTGATAGCAACTAAATAATCTGAACTAACTAGCTGTTTTTGATTGGATAAGGCCTTTTGGTCCCGAGCTCAGGTCAAGTAAAATCATGCCCTTGGCCTTGTAAACTGCAAATTTAACCGTGGGCCATGTACTCAACAATCGGTTTATTTGCTAACCTTGATGGAGAATTTGAGTTGAGACTGACTCACAAGACCCTAACTGCTCATTAATACTTTCAATACTTTCGAATTACAAATAATAATTTTTGTTAAAACAACAGACAATTCCTACTCTGTTGTAACAATTTAACAGCGTTTTTGTCAAAACAGTACTTGAATTTTTCGCTATTAAAACTATCTTTTACTGAGATATATTTTTACACGGTAAATTAACCCGCAGCTTGCGGATTTCCTGTGTTTGATAGTAGTTTTGTGAACAGGTTCCTGTGATCGCGTCTTAATTGATGTAACATAACGTCTGAGCAAAGGACTATAGTCAATATCGTACGGGATGAAATTAGAATTTTGAGGTACCCGCAAATGCATTTATCCACCCAAGAAATACCGGTGCAAAACCTAGAGGTAGGTATGTATGTATCGCGTTTAGATGTGCCTTGGGTTCAAACGCCATTTCCTATTCAAGGGTTCCATATTACCAAGCAAGAGCAGCTTGAACAGCTCGCCCTGTATTGCAATAAAGTTTATGTCGATAGATTCCTAAGCAAGGTAGATGTAAAGTCAACTTTGTCGCTAACCCCAAGAAATAACAAAGAACAAGCGCAACTAGATACAAAGACAACGCGCCTTATGAACGAGAAAGCTCGTTTCAAACCCGCCGTCGAAGACTATAAAATCTCTGTAAAATTGCGCAAAGAAGTAAAAAAAGCGGATCTACTTTACAACCAAATTAACGGCAAGATGTCGATCATATTCAAAGATATGATGCAAAATGGATATATCAATTTCAGCGAGATTAGAGATGCTTCCTCTGAAATGGTTAAAAGTGTACTGAGAAATCCAGATGCAATGGCATGGATGTGTCGCATTAGCAGTGATAACCAAGCCCTTCACGAACAAGCGGTTCGCTCAGCACTTTGGGGCATTATTTTTGGTCGACATTTAGGTTTGTCGAGAAAAGACCTTAAAGATATTGGAACAGCGTTGCTGCTAGCTCCCATCGGTAAATGCAAACTACCTAGAGAATTATTATTTGGCGAACTCACCAATGAAGAGACGCTAATCTACCAAGGCCACATAAACCTTACGTTAGAAGAAACTGAGAAAATGTTTTCTAATAACCATCAGGTCAATTATATCCTATCTAGCTATTGTGAAAGAAATAACGGAACTGGTTACCCTAGAAACCTTGTAGGCAACCGTATTCCATTTTTAGCCAGAGTCGTTGGTATTGCACAGTATTATGAAGAACTGATTAACCCGTTACCTGGCCGAGAACCACTAACTCCGGTAGAAGCAATTAGCAATCTGTACAACGAACGTGGCAACCTTTTCCAAATTGAAATGATTGAATCATTTATACAAGCTATAGGCATATACCCTACCGGTAGCTTGGTTAAGTTAACCAATGGTTCGGTTGGCGTTGTCATGGAACAACCGGTGAACGCACGACTTCGTCCAAGAATAGTGGTTATCAAAGACGCCATGAACGTACATCTGTTGAAACCCAAGATTGTTAGCCTTGCGGAAAATCCAACCGATCGTTACGGAATGCCGCTGCAAATAGAGAAAAGTTTAAAAAGCACCAGTTTAGATATTGATTCTAATGAGTTACATCAACGTCTATTTGTAAAGAACAACTGGTTGTCGTTCCTTAAGGTTTCTTAATTGTTGCGTTACTCACTACCAATTAATAAAAGCCTGCAATTCAAAACCGGAAATTCAAGACCAGTAACTCAAAACCAGTCAATCTAACGAAAAACCAGCAAACGAAAAAATCAGGGGCGAGAAGGCCCCTTTTTTGATTGTATTAGTTAGCCTGAGCCTTTTTTAGCTCTTCTTCTATAAATTGGTCCATTTGTAGCTCTAGAATATCCAGTGGTATGGAGCCATTGGCCAATATTGCATCGTGGAAAAGCCTAATATCAAACAAATCACCCAAACGCTCTTCAGCGCGAGCTCTCAATTCGATAATCTTTAACTCTCCAAGTTTGTAGCTTAACGCTTGCCCTGGCCAGCTTATATATCGATCAACTTCTGTTCTGATGTTGTGTTTTGAAAGTGCGGAGTTTTTCTCCAATAACTCAATTGACTGCTCTCTTGTCCAACCAAACGCGTGGATGCCAGTATCTATAACCAACCTTGCTGCACGCCACATCTCATAGGATAAACGGCCAAACTGACTATAAGGGTCCTTGTAGAAACCCGCTTCTATACCAAGCTTCTCGCAATACAATGCCCAACCTTCGCCAAATGCTGAGATATAAGAATATCGTCTGAAATTAGGTAAACTTTCAAGTTCTTGATTAAGCGCAATCTGCAAGTGATGCCCAGGAACAGCTTCGTGAAGTGTTAAGCTTTCCAATACATACAAAGGACGTTTATCGAGCGCGTAGGTATTAACCCAGTAAGCCCCTGCTCGATTACTATCTAGAGGTGCACTTACATATCTGCCAGTCGTGTATTTTGGCGCGATCGAATCAGGGACCGGATCCACTGAATAGGGTTGTCGTGGTAATTTAGTAAAAAACTTCGGTAATTGACCATCCATTTTCTTAGCAATATACGCCGCTTCCTTGAGTAACTCTTCTGGCGTATCAGCGTAAAACTGCTCAGACTCTCTCAGGAACTTAAGAAACTCGGCAAAACTGCCTTTGAACTCAACATCTAGGATGATCTGCTCCATTTCAGCGCGAATTCGAGCAACTTCCGACAAGCCTATTTGGTGAATTTGTTTTGCAGTTAACCGACCCGTCGTATATTGGACTATTTTGTGTTGATAGTAGTCTTCACCACTTGGAAACTTAAATGCCCCTAAAGATGTTTTGGTCGCTGGGATATAGTGTTTCTCAAAATACTCCGCAAGTTGTTCAAATTCAGGAATAACCACGTTTGAAATTACATGTTTTGCTTTTTCAATTAGTTTAAGTTCCTGCTCTTTATCGATACTTGTCGGTAGTTTCTTAAACGGCGCATAAAAACCACTTTCTGTAACATCAGACGTTAGCTGGCTTCGTAGTACATCCGTAAAGCCAGTCATTACCACTTTTGGCATCGAAAAACCTCGCGCTAAACCAGCATTCATATTAGCTACATTCTGAGAAAAATAGTTTGGAACTTGGGTAAGGCGGGCTAGGTAGTTTTCAAAGTCTTCCAGCTTTTTAAACTCAGTGGTTGAAGGAAGCCTGGCTATTTGTGTATGAAATCCGGAATCAGCCAAAAATGGTATTTGATAATCCTTAAACTCTAAGTTCCTTTTTCTGTTAACCAGCTGTTGTTTAAAAATCGCATAGTTAATTTGATACTCCGAACTCAAGGACTTACTTTCGATCAGGCTTAGTTTAGCCAAAAACTCCTTGGTCGTTTTTAGCCAGTCTAGTTGAGCCTGCTCAGAGACGTCCGTTAGTTTGCTGATTTGGCGGTAATCCCCTTGTCTTTGCGCAAACTCGGGAAACCTATCAAGACGTGCTTGCCACTCACTATCAAATAATAGCTGGAGTCGATTATCAGCCGTTAAGTTTTCATTATCTTTTTGTTCGCCATTGCTAGACAAGGGGATCAATGAAAGTACCAAGAAAATCAAAACAGGTAGGATATGATTAAGGCGCATTGCTTAAACTCATTAAATTGATTATTAGGCGAGATTAACCCGACAAACGCCGCTTAACAACCAAAAATTGAGTTTCTGCCGATATCGACTTAATTATCAACAACTTAATTATCAGCAACTTACTGAGTAGGCATTTAATAGAGGTGAGTTTATCGGTTAATGAATCCCTGTTTGCAATAGTTTAACGAAATTACACGGCTTAAAATCGGCCTGAAGTTGTTCACCAATAATCTTAGACCAAGCAGTTCTGCAAGCTCCCGTTGAACCTGGAAGACAAAAGATTACGGTTTTGTTGGCCATTCCGGCCAGTGCGCGACTCTGAATCGTTGAACTACCAATTTCTTGATAAGATACCGCTCTAAATAATTCACCAAAACCAGGCATTAATTTATCAAGCAGTGGCTCTACAGCTTCAGGGGTCGAGTCTCGACCATAAAAACCTGTACCACCAGTAATAACAACCACCTGCACAGCGTCATCAGCAACCCAAGCCGATAACGTTGCTCGGATCTTGTAAATGTCATCAATCACTATTTCTCTGGATTGCAAATGGTGGCCGTCCCCTGCTACTTGTTCAGCTAAATAACCTCCCGATTTATCGGTTGAAAAATCACGGGTATCGGAAACGGTTAGTAACGCTATATTTAGCTGAGTCATTAAAGGCTCCAGGAAGGGATTTTGATTCATTATTTAATAGAGCCCAAATTTTACAGGGAAGCCAATAAAAGTAAAACGACTCATTTGAGCCAGAGGCTCAATTAGTGATCCGGATCACCCATAGAACAAAAGCTAGCTTCACCGTTAAAAGTCAGTTAAGTGAGGCTTTACACCAACCTATTTTCCGGTATACTTGCGCCCCGGTAGACCTTGCCTATTTTTTGAACAAATCAGTTCGTCAAAATCAAGTGCTCTACACCGCTATTAAAAAATTCAGTGTTCGATGCTAGTTTATTTAAAGAACTAGTTACTTATTAACTTGGCCGAATTGAGTCTATTAGTTCGGAAATTCGATCTATTTCATTGGATCGCAGGAGACATATCTATGCAAGCCCTACTAACTATTGCCGTTAGAGCTGCACGTAAAGCTGGTGATTTTGTGATACGCGAGTCTGAGCATATCAAATCAATTGAAAGCAAATCGCAAAACGATTTTGTCACCAATGTTGACCAAGCTGCCGAACAACTGATAATGGAAACCATTTCTAACGCTTATCCGGAACACAGCTTCCTATGTGAGGAATCTGGAGAGTCAGGGGACAGTGACTATCAATGGGTAATCGACCCAATTGATGGCACAACCAACTACATCAGAAAAATCCCTCACTGGGCTATATCAATTGCCTGTAAGCATAAAGGTAGAACTCAAATTGCTGTGGTTTACGACCCAAATCGTGGAGAAATGTTCACCGCCGTAAAAGGGCGTGGCGCACAATTCGATAACAAAAAGATGAGAGTTAGCCAAACTAAAGGGCTAGAGCATGCGCTTATTGGTACCGGCTTTCCATTCAGAAACGAAAAACGACTTCCTGAATACCTCGAGATATTTTCAAAAATGTTCCCTTTATGCTCCGATATGCGACGAGCAGGCTCTGCGGCGTTGGACTTGGCTTATGTAGCCGCCGGAAGACTTGATGGCTTTTGGGAGTTTGGTTTAAGCCCCTGGGATACCGCTGCAGGCGCTCTTCTAGTGGAAGAATCCGGCGGTATGGTTGCTGACATGAGAGGCAACCCAAATCATGAGAAAGGCAATTCGATACTTGCTGCGAACCCAAAAGCGTTTAAAGCAATGCTGAAGGTTATCAACCAAAAACCTTAGTTTTTAACGATTTGTAAGCAAATATACGGTCACCTGAAATTAACTTGACTATTTTACTGGGTTATTACAAAATACGCGCACTCTATCAGTTTACAACGGAGATTTAGAATGCGCTTAACAACAAAAGGTCGATACGCAGTAACCGCTGTGCTTGATCTTGCATTAAATAGTCACGAAAAGCCTGTTAATTTGGGTGATATTTCCGAGAGACAAGCTATTTCACTTTCTTATTTGGAGCAGCTTTTTTCCAAATTGCGAAAAAACGAAATCGTTAAGAGTATTCGTGGTCCCGGTGGAGGTTACCTTTTAAATTCTTCCGAAGACGAGATAAGCGTTGCTCATATTATTAATGCCGTAAACGAGTCTATAGAGTTAGCAAGATGTGACGGCAGAGCCGATTGCCATGATGGTAAGCAATGTTTAACCCACAACCTCTGGGTAGACCTCAGCGATAGAATAAACGAATTCTTAGATAATATAAGTATCGGCGAATTAATTCGCCAAAATAATGAGCGGAAAGGTTCTGATATGTCTAAAGTTGTGGACAAAATTGCTGTAACAACCCTTTAAACTTATACGCCTAAAAAGTTATTTGAAAAAGATAAAACTAGAGATTATACGATGTCTGATGTTATTGACGAATATGTAAAAACGGAATATGAAGCGGGCTTTGTAACCGATGTCGATTCTGAAACCATTGCTCCAGGCCTAAGTGAAGATGTTATTCGCTTTATTTCAGCCAAAAAAAACGAGCCAGACTGGTTGCTAGAATGGCGACTAAAAGCTTACAAAGCTTGGTTAGAAATGGACGAGCCTGAGTGGGCTCATTTAAACTACCCTAAAGTTAATTTGGACGAAGTATCTTTTTACTCTGCGCCAAAAAGTATGGAAAATGCGCCCAAGAGTTTAGATGAAGTAGACCCCGAATTAATTGCGACCTATAACAAACTTGGTATTCCACTTCACGAGCAAGAAGTTCTGGCTGGAGTAGCTGTCGACATTGTTTTTGACTCTGTCTCAATTGCAACAACCTTCAAAGAAAAACTCGCCGAGGCTGGAGTCGTTTTTTGCCCAATTTCAGAAGCGGTTCACTCTCACCCTGAGCTAGTAAAAAAATATCTTGGATCAGTTGTGCCGCAAAAAGACAACTATTTTGCAGCGTTAAACTGCGCCGTATTTAGCGACGGATCGTTTGTCTACATTCCAAAAGGTGTACGTTGTCCAATGGAGCTTTCAACCTACTTTAGGATCAATGAAGCAAATACTGGCCAATTTGAACGCACTCTAATTATTGCCGATGAAGCCAGCCATGTAAGTTATTTAGAAGGCTGTACGGCGCCAATGAGAGACGAAAACCAACTCCACGCAGCTGTCGTTGAACTGGTATGTCTTGATGACGCAGAAATTAAATACTCAACCGTTCAAAACTGGTATCCAGGGGACGAAAATGGCCTAGGTGGCATTTATAACTTTGTAACCAAACGCGGGGTTTGCCATACCAATGCCAAGATATCCTGGACACAGGTAGAAACAGGCTCTGCTATTACCTGGAAATACCCATCGGTTATTTTACGCGGTGACAATAGTATTGGAGAATTCTACTCGGTGGCTCTTACTCGCAATTTTCAGCAAGCTGATACCGGTACAAAAATGATTCATTTAGGTAAGAACACTAAGTCGACCATTATCTCCAAAGGCATTTCAGCAGGAAAAAGCTCTAATGCCTACCGTGGTCTTGTTCGTATGAGTCCTCGTGCTGATGGTGCTCGAAACTTTACTCAATGCGACTCATTACTTATTGGCGACCAATGCGCCGCCCACACGTTTCCATATATTGAAAGTAAACATCCTAACGCCATTATCGAACATGAAGCGACCACTTCAAAAGTTAGCGATGACCAACTCTTCCTTTGTTTACAACGAGGGATTGAAACTGAGAAAGCGGTTTCTATGATCGTTAATGGTTTTTGTAAAGAAGTATTTAAGGAGCTACCCATGGAGTTTGCGGTTGAAGCCGGAAAACTATTAGAGGTTAGTCTCGAAGGCTCCGTTGGTTAATTTAACAAAAACAGATGTTATAAATACAAGATTGATTGATATAAATTTAATGAGAATTTGAATGTTAACTATAAAAAATTTACAAGCAGATGTAGAAGAAAAAAACATACTAAAAGGTTTATCGCTCGATGTTAAGCCTGGCGAGATTCACGCCATCATGGGGCCAAATGGTTCAGGAAAGAGCACCCTAGGTTATGTGCTCTCTGGTCGCGAAGGTTACCAAGTTAGCGGCGGCAGCGCCGAGCTTAATGGTGAGAACATTCTCGAATTAGAAGCTGATGAGCGAGCTAAAAAAGGCTTATTCCTCGCTTTCCAATACCCCGTTGAAATCCCTGGCGTAAGCAACATGGAATTCCTTAAAGCCAGTGTTGATGCAACCAGAGAATACCAAGGCAAAGAAGCACTAGATACGGTATCTTTTATGAAACTTGCCCGTGAAAAATGTAAAGCCGTAAACCTCGATCCTAGCTTCCTTAAGCGCGGCGTTAACGAAGGGTTTTCCGGCGGCGAGAAAAAGCGTAATGAAATTATGCAGATGATGTTATTAGAACCATCTTTGTGCATTTTGGATGAAACAGATTCAGGATTAGACATTGACGCATTACAAGTTGTTGCCGACGGCGTAAATGCATGCAGAGATGAAAATCGTTCATTTATTATTGTCACCCATTATCAGCGACTGTTAGATTATATCGTTCCAGATAAAGTGCATGTTCTTTCCGATGGAAAAATAATAAAAAGTGGCGACAAGTCGCTTGCATTAGAGCTGGAAGAAAAAGGCTACAGCTGGATTGAAAAGGAATAGATTTAATGATTTCTTCTTCGACAACTGATAAAGGTTTCTTGAACGATTCCAAATTATGCGAGCATTCCGCTCAGTTATCTAACGCTAACTGGATTAATGACTTGCAACAAAAAGCGGCTGAAAAATACCTACAGCAAAACTTGCCTACCAGAAAAACTGAACATTGGAAGTACAATGATGTTAGTTTTTTTAAAGCGAATGATTACTTGTCAGCAGAGCAGCTTGCCGTTGATGAAAGCTTAATCGAAAAGTTAACACTAGAGGTGAACTTCAGCCAATTAATCGTCTTAGTTAATGGCCGCTTGGCAGAAAACGCAAGTAAGATAAATAATGACTCTGTGATAATTACCCCTTTTGAAAGTGCCGACGCTGCTCAGAAGGAATATATTGGTAGTCAATTAAGCGATAGTAGTCAAAATAAAAACCTGTTCTTGGACCTCAATAATGCCATTTACTCCGATGGTCTTCTAATTGATATTCCAGCAAACGATACCGTAGATGCGCCTATTTATATATTACAGCTTAGTACTGAAACAGAAAGCTCAGCAATTTCAGGGAGTCAAATTCTTGTAAGGTGTGGAAAGAATAGTAATTCACAGGTCATCGAACATTTTGCGAGCCTGACTAAAAAACCACTTAACGACAGTCATGATTCGTCGCAGCAATTTAGTCAGTTTCATTTTGCTCTTCAACAAACCGTAATTGATATAGAAGCAAATGCGTTATGCACACACACAAGGCTTAATTTGGAAAAGCCTAGTGCTAGGCAGGTATCTAGAGTTCTTAACCGACTTGAACGTGATAGTAAGCTTGAGAGTTTCTATTTTTCGCGCGGAAGCTCTCTTAATAAAACGGATATCGACGTATGGCATGAAGGTACCAATTCTCATTCTGAGTTAACGGGAATTTATTTGCCGTCTAATAAAGACACCATTGATTACCATACCTGCATCGAGCACAGGGTTCCTCACTGTACTAGCCGAGAAGTATTTCGAGGTATTATTGCCGATGAATCAAAAGCAACCTTTAATGGCAAAATTCATATTTTCAAAGATGCCCAAAAGTCCGACGCACAATTGAGTAACAAAAACTTATTGTTAACTAATCAGGCAGAGATTAATACAAAGCCCGAATTAGAAATTTATGCGGATGATGTCGTTTGTGCGCATGGAGCGACGATCGCAAAAATCGATGAAAAAGCAATCTACTATTTACAAACACGCGGTATCAATGAGTTAAACGCAAGAAAAATGCTTAGTATTGGTTTCATTAATGAGCTTTTAGTTAACATTAAAAACGAAGCACTTATGTCAGCGGTTGCTCGACAACTTGAATTCAGCTTATCGGACCTCAATAGTTAAGCTTTAGCTAAAACTTTTTACACAATTAAACTGGCTAACAAAGTGAACGAATCTACTAACAACTGTATAGACATTAACGCTATTAGAGCTGAATTTCCTATTCTTTCTCAGGCCGTAAACGGCCACTCTCTTAGCTATTTGGACAATGGCGCTACTGCTCAGAAACCGCGTAAAGTCATTGATGCTATCAACGACTATTACGAAACGACTAACTCAAACGTTCATCGCGGCGCTCACTATTTAAGTGATAAAGCAACCCAACAATTTGAGGATGCCCGTAATACTGTTCAGTCATTTATCAATGCCGAGCATAGGGAGGAAATCCTCTGGACGCGTGGCACCACTGAATCAATTAACCTAGTGGCGCAAACTTGGGGAAGAGCAAACATAACTAAGGGGGATGAAATTATCATCTCAACTTTAGAGCATCACTCCAATATCGTTCCTTGGCAATTATTATGTGAACAAAGCGGTGCTACGCTAAAAATCATTAATATTCTTGATAACGGTCAACTAGACATCGACCACTTTAAAGAGTTACTTAATGAGTCAACAAAACTGGTAGCAGTCGGACATATTTCTAACGCCCTAGGGGTCATTAATCCGATAGAGAAAATGACTGAAATGGCTCACGAAGCAGGGGCCGTAATCTTGATTGATGGCGCCCAAGCTACGCCACATGTTGAAATTGATGTTAAGGCTTTGAATTGTGATTTTTACGCCTTCTCCGGACATAAAATGTTTGGGCCGATGGGCATTGGCGTACTCTATGGCAAAAAGCAACTACTTGAAGCTATGCCACCATGGCAAGCCGGTGGTGAAATGATTGAACGAGTAACGTTTACAAAAACTACCTTTAATCAACTACCCTACAAATTTGAAGCTGGCACTCCCAATGTTGCTGGCGCGATAGGCTTAGCTGCGGCAGCTGACTATTTAAACTCCTTGGATAGAAAGGCTGTATCGCAATATGAAGATTTCCTGCTCGATTATGCAACTGCAGCCTTGTCTGACATTGAAGGGTTAACCATTGTTGGCAACAATTGTGAGAAAGCATCAGTGGTTAGTTTTAATATAGATGGTTGTCATTCTCAAGATTTAGGTATGATGCTAGATCAACAAGGCATAGCGGTTAGAACGGGCCATCATTGTACAATGCCACTTATGGATGCATTAGGTATTTCAGGTACCGTAAGAGCATCTTTCTGTTTCTACAATACTACTGAGGAAATCGACAACCTCTGTAAAGCGATAGTGAAAGCGAAATCGCTTTTAGTTTAACTCTTAGAGAATACAATTATGTCAGTAACTAAATTTAACCCAAATACAGTGTTACCTGTATCTTTTACAGAACAAGCAATCGTTCACTTGGAAAGTCAGGTTAAAAAGCAGTCTGCGAAAGGAATAATATTCAACGTTAAAGAGAGCGGATGTTCTGGGTTCAAATATTTGCTTGAGCTGGCTTTCGACTTGGATGTGCCCGTTAGGGAGTACCCATTAAGCGACCAGCTTACCCTTTTCATTAACACCGATATTATTAAGCTGATTCAAGGAACGCAAGTAGACTATATTCAAGAAGGCGTTAACCGAAGGCTCGATTTTAAAAACCCAAACGCAACAGCTAATTGTGGATGCGGAGAAAGCTTTAGTGTGGAACAGCAAGCATGAGCAACTTGAATCAAGGTAGAAAAATGGTAGTCGCGCTCGAAGACTGCCCTGCCCGACTGGTACCAGCAGGCACTAAGATTTTAATTCCAAAAGACACTTTCGTTACTATTACTCAAGATTTGGGTGGCAACTATACGGTAGCGATCAACGGTAACATGGCTCGTGTCGATGGAACCGACGCCGCAGCGCTCGGTTTAAAAGCCGAAACCTTAGATTTCGAAACACCGGACGATCAATCGATATCTGAAGAGCAAGTCTGGACGGCATTAAAAAGTATTTATGATCCGGAAATCCCCGTTAACCTAGTTGACCTAGGTCTAATTTACTCCGTTGATATTGATCAGGTGTCTAAAAACATTGATATTAAAATGACATTGACTGCAGCAGGTTGTGGTATGGGTCCGGTATTGGTAAGTGACGTAAAATACCGTACCACAAAAGTTCCAAATGTTAACAATGTTGACG
>CAJQOL010000063.1 GCA_905479925.1 uncultured Kangiellaceae bacterium
TTGCCACTACTAATTAATAGCCTGCGAAAAGCAGTAGCGCTCGATTTCGAAACCATGTTTTGCCCACACGGCGGAATATTTACTAATGGAAAAGAAATGTTAAGTACTAAACTCAATAATATTTTGGCGCTGTGTGAGCAACCACAAACACTTTCCAAAGAGGGATTTGAAATAGATCAAATTACTTTAAAGCTACTAGGACCTGAAGGCGCGGTAGGAAAGTTGTCCGGTGGAAATTTTAGCAAATTAAATATGATCAAAGAATGTTTAAGAGTGACTGTTTAATCATCAGTTAAGAATAAGTATGTCTATAAATTAGAGCAGTGAATCCTTGGAGGCTGCTTGAATACCTTCAAAACTATTAAAGTGGGTTTAGGTACTCAATTTGGTATTGGCTGCAAATGCAATTTAGCGGTCATCGGGGAGTTTAGAGTGCGACTTGGTAGTTGCTTCGGTTTTTTTGCTCCCTCTTCCCTTCGGGAGAGGGTTGGGGAGAGGGAAACTATATCTAATAGTTTGCACGATTTCAAAATGACTACTTCCCACTCTTTCCCAACTTCTATTTCGCAGCGCTAAAGCTTGCCTGCGACCTTCTTTTGTTACGCCACAAAAGAAGGCAAAAAGGCGTGACGCTCAGCCGCTAGGCACTCTCAAGTGGCGTACTTGAACAATGCAGCTATCAAACGAGCCTGGAGTTAGTTTCAAAGGAAAAGATGGCAACTAAATTAGCAGGAAGTTAGATTTCTTCTTTAGATAAGTTGCCGACTCAAACCTGTTTGTCGACGAACATTCGCACTGTGATCATAATACTTTCAGGACATTCAAAGAAAACGAGCGAACTTTTGGCCTCCTTTTATTTTCTAGTTTAGTGGCTCCATTGATGGAAGCCACTCTACCAAGCAAGCATTTATGATTTACTTCTCGCACGCTCTTCAAGTGCCGCTATTCTCGCCTCGATAGGAGGATGCGATGAGAACAAAGCCATGATGCCATTTTTGTCATTGATCCCAAAAGCAGCCATTTGTTCAGGTAGTGCTTCTGGTTCTACTTGACCGAGTCTTTTTAGTGCATTAATCATATTCTGGTGTCCCGCTAAATCGGCTCCACCCGTATCGGCGATAAACTCTCGCTTTCGAGAGAAATACATCACAATGGTTGATGCCAATACCGATAGCACAACTTGCGCGACCATTACCGTTACAAAATAGCCAATACCATGGCCTCGCTCGTTTTTCAAAATAACCCGATCTACAACATGACCTACTACTCGAGATAAGAAAACGACAAAGGTATTAACCACACCTTGAATAAGCGCTAAGGTAACCATGTCACCATTGGCAATATGGCTCATTTCATGGCCGATAACCGCTTCGATTTCACCTTGCGACATATTATCGAGCAATCCTTGAGAGACTGCCATTAGTGCATTGTTCTTGTTTGCGCCTGTGGCGAAAGCATTCATAGAGGAATCGGGGAAAATAGCAACTTCAGGCATTTTTATACCTACAATTTTTGCCTGCTTCTCTGTCGTTTCAATTAGCCACTTTTCAATATTCGTGCTTGGGTTGGTAATTACCACCGCACCGGTCATTCGCTTCGCCATCCATTTAGACATCAGTAAAGAAATGAATGAGCCGCCAAAACCAATGACGCCGGAAAGAATGACTAATGCTTGTATATTAAGATCTGAGCCGTTCTCCGCCAATATGCTATCAACGCCTAATAGCCGCAATGTGATGCTTAGAACAACCATAATGGCAATATTGGTCATTATGAATAGGAAAATTCGTTTCATAGGTCTCTCTGTATTAGTTTAAAAGCAGGTGGTTAAAATGATTCTAGCTCAACTTTTTCTCTAGTTCGACTACTGCTCTAGTACGACTACTATTCTAGTTCGACTATCAGCAATGTAATACAGACGATTATATCGAATAACCTGTCCATTCACTAATATCCAAGATTAGAGTTTTAGTCGCAGATATAGCCAATTTGTTTTATTGAGGTAGCAGAGAAACATTATTCGAAGGTAATGGTTAATACTAATTCCACAACCTACAACAATGGTATATACCCTTCCCACCTCAAGATGGCTCGCAGGTGTCTTTGTTAGTTAGAGTGGTAAAAACGCGCTATAGAGTTTTTATTGGTATTAACTAATTTGATATAAGCCTTTCCTGGGCAGAAAAACTTGATGAATACGCAGATTGATTGGAAGATACTAATTATCTTAAGGTGATCGTAAAAGAGTGCTCGCCCCCTGAATCAATACAAATATAATCTAGGGTTCTAGGAGAGTGCTAAAAAAGAATGAGTATTCAATAAACGCTCATCTAGTGACCAGCAATATCGAACTCAGCCAAAAGCTCATGCTTTTCTTTCTCTTTTTCAGCATACCGAATCCACTGTTCGGCCATTCTTTTTTGACTTTTCTTACTAGTCGCTTGCTCGAAACTGGCAATTGATTGGTCAAACTGTTTTAGGTTGAAGTGAGCGATTCCTAGTATTACATCGACATTTCCTGGTAAATCTAGACTACCTTTTTGCTGCGCCGTTCTCGCTGATGCAATCGCACTTTTCCACTGCTCAAGCTCTACATAGGCTTCCGCTAATCGAGCATCTAAGTTACCACTTTTACTCAGGTTAGCGGCTCGAATCAGTACTGGCACTGCTTTCTCTGTTTCCTTTGCGCTTAACCAAGCTTGTGCTAGATAATTGAGAATTTTCACGTTCTCAAGAACGATGCCATCATCAATGCTTTTGCTAAGCAATTTAGCGGACTTGTATGGCGCACCATTTTCAAAATACAATTGAGATAAGGTTTGAATGTCGATTTTCTTGGTCACGAAACCTTGTTGGTAAGCTGCTTCCATCACTGATAGTTGTTTATCAGTTTGTTCAGTCTCACCATACATATTGGCTAAATCAATCCAGTAACTCGCCTTTGAATAATGCTTAACTAGTAATTCAGAAACTCTAGTGACTTGCTCGGTCTGTTTCAACTCATAATGCAAAGCCCGTTTTAGAACTAACCAGTTTTCTTTTGGCAACTTATTTTTGGCAAATGAATCGTTGACTACTTTGCTGATCGATTCTTCCGCCAACGGATAATTCTTCATTGCATAATAAGCGTTTGCTTTGAGTACTAATGCATTATCGCTAAGTTCTCCTTTGATGGCTGCCCATCTATCGAGGTACTTAATCGTTTCCTGATAATTTTCAGCAGCCATTTGAAGTTGTGCGAGACTGAATAAGGTTGATAATTCCAAAGACTCAGGGATATTCGTTTGTTCTACGACTTTTTCAAAAGATGCTACCGCTGAGGCTGCATCATTTTGTCCGTAGTAGATGAATCCGTAAAAATTCCATAACATTGCTTTTTCATAAGAATTAATTTGTTCAATGCGACTCTTCACTCGATCAAGAACTTGTAAGCCTTCTGCAACTTTGCCTTCATCAGCTAGCTTTTGCGCACGAGCTAATTGACTATAGACCCGCTCTCTCATAGCAGGTGTTTTACGAGTCTTTCGTTGAGTCGTTTTTTCTGCTGCTATTGCAGACTGAATAGCGACGGAAAATGAAAATAGGCCCTGTTCATTTGGAATGATCGTCATACCAGGAACTAACATCACTAACACGAGTGTTGAATGGACTATTTTATTAGTGATTTTTTTCATATTCATTTACCTTTCTTTTCGGTGACTTCAATCGATATCGATTTAGTCAATTAATTCATTTTAAAAGTGATTTTATTTTGAACACCGGCCACTTCGGTAGCTTGGCCGTCAATCACTCTAGGTTTGTATTTGAACTTTAACGCCGCGTCTTTGGCCGCTTGGTCAAATACACCCTGTGGATTTGCTTCGATTACCACTGGACTTCTTACGCTACCGTTTTTGGTAACCACAAACTCTAAGATTACATAACCTTCAATCCCTCTCGATAGTGCTCGTCGTGGGTAGATAGGCGCAACTTTTACAATCGGTAGATACTCACCATCCCCTGAATCAAGCGCTAAACCTGAGGATAAATTGGTATCGGCTGCAACGTCAGCAGTAAAACCAATCTTGCCAATATCAGCGACCAAGTCTTGAGACTCCATGGGTGGCTGTTCCATTGGCGGTGGCTCATCTTCCGGCTTAGGCGGCTTCTTTGGCTTACGTTTCTTAGTTTGGAAATTTTCGTCTTTCTTTAAACGAACAAAATCAATCACTCGCCCTTCAGGACCATCTTCCAATACATTGTCATCATTTAGAATAAGATACCGCATGCCTAGGAATAATCCCGCGGTTATAATAAACGCTAGCACTACGGCATATACATAACGGATCATCGTTACATCTCTTTGGCTGCAATTGATACGTCGTAAACACCAGCGGAGCGTGCACCATCCATAACCTTGATCAAAACGTCTGTTGTCGCTTTCTTGTCCGCTTGCACCACCACGGTCGCTTGCGGATTTTCCGCATGTAATCGTGCAACATTAGCTTCAACCGCACGAACATCAATACGGCGTTTGTTAATCCATACTTCGCCTTTGGCATTAATAGCAATCAAGATTCCTGCTCGGTCTTTTTGTACCGCTGTAGCAGCTTCTGGACGATTAACATCAATACCGGCTTCTCTAACAAAAGAAGCAGTCACAATGAAAAATATCAACATGATAAAAACAACATCCAACATAGGTGTCATATTGATTTCTGATTCTTCTTCATCTTCGAGAAGTTTTGCAAAAGGTGCTCTCATCGCACTTTACCTCTTTAATAATTTGGGATTGCTAACAAACCCAAATGCGATAGCCAAATACTGCTACCTATATAATTTCTAATTCGATTAGCCACTATTGTTGATATTGGCTAACCATTAAACTTTTTTAATGGTCAAAAAGTAACTTGTCTTCTAGCATTTCCGCTTCTTTCTTAGCTGTTCGTTTCAACCAAGTAGAGGCAAAAACCCCAGAGAGTGCTCCAACCATTCCCGCCATTGTCGGAATGGTAGCTTTAGAAACACCGGAAGCCATCGAGCGCGCATTACTACTACCAGTAATGGCCATCACGTCAAATACCTCAATCATTCCTGTCACCGTACCTAACAAGCCGAGTAGTGGACAAAGAGCCACAAAAGCTTGAATGGTTGGCAATGATTGGTTAAGCGATGTTTTCGCTCTCGAAAGCATCGCCGCTCTTATTTGAATCGCATTCCATGAGTTTCGCTCACTTCTTGAATTCCAAGTTGAAATAATTGACTGACGGTATTTACCATAGAAAAAATTCAGGTAAATAATTCGCTCCAAAATCAGCATCCACATAACAAAAATAAGGATGCCAATATAATTTAGGACCATTCCGCCGGTTTCGAGAAACTCTCGAATCATTTCAACGTATTCTGAAAAAGACGGCATGACTAGCCCTCCTGCTCAGCTCGTTCTGCAATAACACCCGCAGCCTGCTCTTGTAGAATATGTAGAATGCTCTTACTTCTGGTGTTCAACCAAGTAAATAACATAACCGTAGGAATTGCGACAACCAAACCAAGTACCGTAGTAACTAGGGCCGTTGATATACCGCCAGCCATTAGTTTAGGGTCACCGGTTCCAAACAACGTAATAGCCTGGAAGGTGGTAATCATCCCGGTTACTGTTCCTAAAAGACCAAGTAGTGGCGCAACGACCGATATGATTTTAATAAAAGTGATACCTTGAGTTAACTTCGGTAGCTCTTTCAAAATAGCTTCGCTTAATTTCAGCTCCAACGTGTCAGATTCTACTTCTGCGTATTTTTCTTTCACTTTAAGCACACGGCCAAGAGGATTGTTATCTTTTAGTTCAGTAGACTTAAGCTGCTTTCTAACTTTTTGTTCAGTTAGGAAGAGCGCAGTATATTGTTTAAGCGCGATAATCAATGCGATGAAACCAAGGGACAAAATCACATAACCAACCGGGCCACCTTGATCAACACGTTCCATTTGGTCAGGTGCTTGAACGAGAAGTCCAAGAATACTACCGCCAGTTGGATCAAGCGCAAAAGCTGAGAAACCTTCTTTGTTAGCTTCTAGGTCAACGATGGTGTCCATAAATCTGTCGGTTGGTTGTCTAACCAATTCAGCAATAGTGCTAGTAGCATTTAACCATTCTAGGTAAACGCCGTCAGATACTAAGTTAAAGGTTCCAACTCTTGTGACCGGCTTAACAACTTTATCGCCATTTGCCAGCGTTACTTCTTTTTCGAAGGTTTTCACTTTACCTGACTCAGACATTTCTCTAGTCAGTTCATACCATACCTGCTCGATCTCTTCGATTGACGCAAGGTTAGTAGACGACCCCATCTTTACCGATAGGTCGTCTAGGAACGTTTCTCGACCTGGAATTTCAGCGGATATAATAGACGTAACAAATTTACCACTGGTATCACCCGAAACTTGCTGGAGTACACCAAATAGTTCTTTTAGAGAACCCAGACGCTTATTAAGAGCTTCATCCAGTGCGGCGATTCTTACTTCATTATCTTCAAAGTTAGTTTCTAATTTATCCGATAGCGCAATTTGAGTATCACGGTCTGACACAGCATTAGCCAACAGTTGTTGTTGCTGATCTTTTTGTTTAACAAAGTTAGTTTCACGTTGTTGGTTTTCTTGAGACTGTTGATATTGGCCTTTCTTCAGTTTGGCCAACAAGTCATCGATATCAATCGCTTTATCTTCCGCGGCACTGACCGATAGAGAAAATAGAACTGATGGTACAAGTCCGAAGGCTAACGCAGCAATTCGAGTCAATTTTTGAGTTAATTTCATTTCAATAATTCCTATTTTGCAGTTAGTCTACTTAGACTGTGCGGCAGCAATCGGAACAATAATCATATCCGGTGCTAGTTGTTTTTGAGCCATTCTTAAGCCCTTGCTAATTTGACTACGATAATCACTATCTAAGGGTTTCCATTGCTTATCTTTTTGGTCCCAAATACCCATATTTTGCTTATCACGGCTTTGGAATACTAAAGCGACACGTCCAATTCTTAAGTAGTTAACTTCCTGCTGCTTTCCATTAACTTCAGCATTGCCCGCATAGGATTCAATAGTTCTGCCGTAGTCAACTTCAACTTGATAAGCCTCAAGCACACGTCGAAACTTTTCCGAAACCGCTACATCAGCTCGATCCATCATTTCATTTAATTGCTTAAGTCGATCTGCTCTTTCGTCTGGAAGAAAAGGCACATCTAAGGATACAAACTCTTCTAGACCAGAAATCATTCGCAACATCAGCGGGGTAATTTGTCGTTCGATAACCGTTACTTGGTCCATTGATTCGGATAAACGAGTCATTTCAAGTAATTGGTTTTCTATTTGACGGCTCATTTGAGCGTTATAGATTTTCAGTCCATCGGCCTCTTTATTGACTGATTTGAATTGCTGCAGTTTGCTTTGTATTTCATCAGCCAATCGGTCAACTTTTTTCTGTGACTCAATAGCCGATTGGTTAATCACTGCGCTATTATCAACTACAGTTTTAAGTTCGTCTGCCGCAACTACCGGAGCGGCCACACAAATGGCTGTAGCCAATACTAGGCGAAGATGTTTGTTCATTGCTTTTTACCTCAAAAGGATGTGTTTCTAGTCACTTTAGCCTTTTGACAACCTGCTTTATGCACGGATCGGAAGCTAAATGTGAGTACTATATCTTTGAGGCGATAGTGTAATCTTGGTTTATGACAAGTTTTTTACAGTTGTATGACACTTGAATTACTAGATGACCTGATTATGACTAACAATCGGATGAATTGCTGATTTAAAAAGTCTTTGTTCTGAATATAATATGACTGAGTTGAGCTATCAGTCATTTTTTATTTAAGTCTTACTGCATAAAAATTGTTTATTTGATTAGCGTTATTAATAGGACTCCCATCTAGAATTGGTCTAAATGGGAGTCTTAAAGAGAATTAAAAGTTCATTCCAAACTGAACACTTAATTCGGTTCCTGTTGTCTTCGTTAGAATATCAACACCTTCTTGCTCGATAGTTTTGTCTTCCCCTAATAGGTTCTTTACTTGAAACTTAAGCGTCGTATCGTAACTTGGATACCAGGTATAAATAAAATCTAAAGAGTGGAAAGGATTTTCTTCCGCATCTTCAAATCCACTAACACCTGGAACAATGATACGAGGTCCAAAGACGTTATAAACTAGCGTTGCTGAATGCTCATTGTTTAGTGCATCCCAACCTGTTTGAAGATTAACCACCCATTCAGAATGACCGATTAAACGACGCGTATTATTCGTGATAACCGAAGTAACACTTTGATCCGTATTAAGTGCTTCTTTCAATTGATCTTCAAATAAACAATCGGCAGCGCCAACTGAAGAACAGATGTTTACTTCTGAATCACTATAAGTAAAGTTACCGGTAACAAAGTAGTTAGCCATGTCTTCACTTACAAACGAAAGATCTTTTAGGAATTCAATTTCGACACCATAAAGTTGACCATCCGTTGCGTTAGCGGTGAGCAATTGAGGCGCTCCTTCCGTTGCGCTAGGTAATTCAATTTGCTCAATTGGATTAGCAATGTCTTTCCAGAAGAGAGCAACCGAGATATTCTCTCCTGTTTCCAAATACCACTCCCATCGGAAGTCAACATTATCAACCGAAGAACTTTGTAATGACGTTGAACCACGAACTAGGAACTCGGTTAATGGATCAATGTAAAAACTAGTTGAGATATCTCGAAAATCCGGACGAATAGTTGTTTCACTATAGTTAAACCTAAACTGCATTTGACTATCGACAATATAAGTCGCCGCAAGAGACGGGAATAACTCATCTTCCAACAAAGGTAATTCAGCAATATCAGCGGTTTCGCCAGCGAAGAATTCGGAGTGCGCTTGGAATGGAACCGATACCTGACGGAAATCCTCGTATCGAACACCACCGGTTAAACGCCAATTCGCATTCAAGTCAAAATCCGCCATGAAGTAGTAAGCATCGATCAAAGTCGCCGCTTTGTACTTGTCACCGTTCGATGTGGCATCATCCAATCGAATTGAATAGTCAGCTTGAGACAAATTACTATTTGACATGATTTGAGAGTAATCATCCCCTGCCAAATATTGCGATGGAATCGAGAAGGTTTGCAAAACAATTCCTATACTTTCCGCATCACGATTTTTCTCAACGAAATCCGCACCCGCTTTTAACTCAACGCTCCAGCTATCCATATAAATAGGTAGAGATAAATTGACACCATAGTTCTCTACATCATCTTCCAAGAATTGAAAACCGTAAGTCGTGTCAATATCTCTTGCTAATTGAGAGGTAGTCAGTCCGTCAGCTCTATCAATTCTAAAGGTCGTTTCGAAAGCGCCCGGTGCATCTCGTTCCGTTTTACTTTTACTAACATACCAATCGGCACCAAAGTTGTACCAGTTAGGGAAGTTATGTCGTCCTTTTAATTGATGAGAGGTCAGATCACGCTCTTCATAAAGTACATCAACTTTACGACGTGACTCATCTTCTTCATTAATGGTATTAGTATTCTCAAATTGACGATCTCTTAGTCTATCTTTTGTATCGCTCAAGAAAATATTATTCAATTCAAAGCGGTGATCTTGATCGTAATCAAAACCTAAGTTGAGCATGCCGCTCCACTTGATTTGATGTTCGGTTGATTGGCCATCGGCAAATTCGTTAATTCTAATTTCGCCGCCAGATTTGGCTAAGTTATTAACATTTCGTTCGTCACTGACGTTCCACTCATTTTTATAGGAAATGCTGGCCAAAAATCCAACTCTAGTTTCACCAGTAAAATCAATCTTATCGCCATAGGTCAAATTAACACCATAGTCCGGGTCAATCGATTGTTGTCTAGCGTCAATGTCTCTATTAAGAGAACTAACTATGTCAATCGACTCTTGACTAGACAGACCGTTAATACCATCACCATTCAGGGCAGACTGTAATAGTGGTGAGATTGAACGAGTACCGTCGTCACTACCGATATTGTCATCGCTTCCACCCGCGTACCATGCGGAGTCTTCGTTATCTAGATTAAATCCTAATTTTCCGCCTACTTTAAATATCCGTTCGCTAGGAATTGACTTCGTTCTGATATCAACATTACCGCCAGCGAAATGAGCTGGAAGTGACGGAGAATATGACTTTTGAACGTTTAGACTTTCGATAATCCCTGCAGGGAATAAATCAAGTGGTAGAACCGATCGAGTAGGATCAGGACTTGGTACCGTTGAACCGTTAAGTAATGTGCTCGAGTATCGCTCTCCAAGACCACGAATGTAAATATACTTTCCGTCAACTAGCGTTAATCCTGTCACCCTTCTTAGAGCGGAGGCCGCATCACTGTCACCAGTACGTGATATTTGTTCTGCGCCCAGTATATCAGCGACAAAAGCTTGGTCTTTTCTTTCATCAAGTACTGCTTGAGCACTGCCTTGTAATCGACTTCCAGTGACTACAACTTCTTCTAATTCATTTTCCTGATCTTCTTCCTCTGCGGCATAAGATAGCGGCGAGAGGCCTGCTAGAAGTGCGAAGCTAACTGCAGCTGCTGCCCTTCTAACCAAATATTTTTTGCGTAATTCGTTCATTACTTACTCCAACAAAAGTGTTGTGCTATTCGTTTTTGTCGCGCATGAGTTCGCAAAAATAATTCATTTGGAAAACTCAAGGTTTCTGTATCGCGATTGAAATTCTTTGTTCTAAAAATAGGTTTATAGAAATTCTGCTAAATAGTTTGTTACTGAATGCGAAAACGGGAAATAAGATGAGTTCACCTTATTTCCCTTTTGCTTTTCTACTAACTAGTCTTCTAAACCAACGGTTACCCAACCAGCAGTCCAATCATTTTCGTCGCCTACTGCGCCGATAAATGCAGGGCTGTCGAACCAACTGTCAATAGCGTTCATGTCAGCAGGTGTTGCTGCAGAAGTTGTTTCGTAGCCAGAAACCACGTCAGCCATTGTTGCTGCAACACTGTTACCTGTTTGAGCTAAGAACCAGTCTTCAGTGGTTAGAGTTGCTGTTGCGTTTCCTTTGAAGTTTTCACCGTTTTCACAAGCAATAACACTGTTTTGCATGATTAAATCACCCGCTTCAGCGTTAGCTTGAGTTTCTGGGAAGCTATCTACTTCTAAACATTCGCCCATTCCAGCAGGACCCGTGACTAACATGTTATACAACTCGCCTGCGGTACCGTGACGTAATAAAACACCTTCTGAATCAGAGCTTGCCGCACCAATAATAGTGAAGTTAGCAATCACCGGAGTAGTCAAAGGAGTCGCCGCTGGACGATCTTCACTGTTATCCGCTTCGATACCACGATTAGCGAAAGCAGCATCATGCTTAACTAATACATATTGAGCACGCCCCGTCCAACCAAAAGACCAATCGAAAGAATCGTCGCCATTAGCCGTTAACACTAAGTGGCGTACGTCAACGGTTCCACCGAAGAATTCAACACCATCATCAAGGTTTTTATGAACTTGGATGAAGTCAACGTTAGTCGCACTTCCAACACCAGCAAATGAAATTCCGTTTAGCTCATCACCTGAACCTAATGCTTTACCAGCGTACTTAACAACAACGTAACGTAACGTTCCTGAGTTATCTTCAGGGTTATCACCGCCGTACAATCCTGCGTCACCTTCTGCGCTTATTCCACAGTTAGCAAGTTCAGTAGCATCAGCAATATCGTCGCCGTTTCCATCACAAAGGTTTGAAGGAGCGTTTCCAAGTAGAACCAATCCACCCCATTGGCCAACAGCTGTTGCTTGGTCAGTAACATCTTGGATAGATGTCATAATGATGGGTGAAGACGCACTACCAAGCGCTTCAATCTTAGAACCACGACGAGCGACTAAGAAATCGTCTCCCGTTTCACCGATTAGCGTTGTACCTGGCTCGATATAAAGTGTTGCACTATTAGCATTGTCTTCGCCAACCGCAGTACGACCTTTAAGAACCCAGTGCTTGTCGTTAGTCAATACAACATCTGAAGTGAATACCACGTCAGCATTAAGCTTATAGACAGGCTTGTCAGTTATAGAAACAAACTCTCCAGAAGCGTCAGCTGCTAAGCCCTGAACGTCTGCAGCAGTTACGTCTGTAGGAATTCCAGAGTTGATACCAACCGTCCAACCTTCCATCCAGTTGCTTTCTCCGTCGAAGGCACCAATGTAATCAGTAGAACGGAACCACGCGTCGTCGTATGCGTCTGCAGCGTCAACACCGCTTCCTAGAAGAGGTGAACCTGCTCGTGGAGTAAATCCGTCTGCAAGAAGTACCAGTGCTTCAGAGTTATCAAATGCACTGTTTCCGTCTTGTGCTAGGAACCAATCTTCTGTGGTTAATACATCTGTCGCATTACCTTTGAAGTTTTCGCCATTCTCACAAGCAACAATCGAGTGAGTCATGATTAACGAACCGTCTGCAGCGTTAGCGCGAGTTTCTGGGAAGCTATCTACTTCTAGACATTCGCCCATTCCAGCAGGACCAGTGATAACAAAGTTATGTAAACGACCCGCTGTACCGTGGCGTAATAAAACACCTTCTGAATCACTTCCTGGAGCATTCGCGCCACGAATAGTAACGTTACTAACAATCGGGTTAGTTAAAGGCGTTGCCGCCGGGAACTCTTCACCGTTATCAGATTCGAAACCACGATTAGCTTGTGAATCGTTATGTTGTACGTAGACAAATTGAGCGCGTCCAGTCCAACCAAATGACCAGTCAAAGCTATCGTCGCCATTACCGGTTAGAGCAACGTGACTCACGTCAACAGTACCACCGAAGAACTCTACACCGTCGTCTAAATTCTCGTGCACCTGGATAAAGTCAACCGTTGTACCGTTACCGACACCAGCAAACGAAATACCATTTAGTTCGTCACCTGAACCCAATGCTTTACCAGCTTGCTTAACGACTACAAACTTAAGTGTTCCAGAATTATCCGCAGTATCGTCACCGCCATAAAGTCCAGCGTCACCTTCAGCGTTGATGCTACAGTTTGCAAGTTCCGTTGCGTCAGCAAGGTCGTCGCCATTCGCGTCACAAAGGTTAGAAGGCGCGTTACCTAATAATACTAAGCCACCCCATTGACCAATTGCTGTTTCTTGACCGGTTACATCTTGGATTGAGGTCATGATGATTGGAGCGCCACGGCTACCAACAGCTTCGATTTTTGAACCACGACGAACGACTAAGAAATCGTCCCCTGATTCACCTATTAAGGTAGTCCCTTGTTGGATGTATAAGGTCGAAGGGTTTGCTCGATCGTTACCAACTGCAGTACGACCATTCAAAATCCAATGAGCGTCGTTAGTTAGTGTCACGTCGGCAGTGAAAGTTGTACCGTTAGCTAGTCGATAAACAGGCTTGTCAGTGATTTCTGGGAATTCACTAGAAGCGTTTGTTGCTAAACCTTGTTGAAGAGCGTTTTGGATATTAGCAGGGAAACCGCCTTTAACACCTACAGCCCAACCTTCAGTCCAGTCGTTGGTGCCATCAAACGCTCCAACGTAATCAACCGTATCAAAAAAGCTATCAACCGTTGACACATCTAGACCAGCACCTAATAAAGGAGAAGTTGCTGTTGGCATATAACCGTTAACTTCCATTTCTACGGATGATGAATCAGCGTAAGCAACGTTGCCCGATTGGCTTAAGAACCAATCTTCAGTCGTTAATGTATCGGTTGCATTGCCTTTAAAGTTTTCGCCATTATCACAAGCAATGACAGAATTAGTAATTGTTAGCTCGCCGCTTTCAGCGTTAGCTCGTGTTTCAGGGAAACTATCTACTTCTAGACATTCGCCCATTCCTGTAGGACCGGTTACAACGATATTGTGCAAGTTTCCTGCTGTACCGTGGCGCAATAATACACCTTCGGAATTAGCATCAGGAACGTTACCACCAACGATAGTAAAGTTAGAAATAATTGGCTTAGTTTGTGGAGTTGCCGCAGGGAATTCTTCGCCGTTATCGGCTTCTATAGCGCGGTTACCAGCGGTGTCGTTTGCTTGTACGTAAACGTACTGAGCTTTACCTGTCCAACCAAAAGACCAATCAAAAGCGTCGTCACCGTTACCCGTTAGAACAACGTGTTTTACGTTAACCGCACCACCAAAGAACTCAACGCCGTCATCAAGGTTTTCGTGAACCTGGATATAGTCAACGTTAGTACCGCTTCCTACACCAGCGAAGGAAATACCATTAAGTTCGTCACCCGAACCAAGAGCTTTACCCGCCTGTTTAACGATAACGTATTCAAGAGAACCCGAGTTATCCGTAATGTCAGCACCGCCATATAAACCAGCATCACCTTCAGCACTAATACTACAGTTAGCTAGCTCGGTGGCATCTGCCACGTCATCGCCGTCTGCGTCACATAAGTTGGCCGGTGCATTACCTAGTAATACCAATCCACCCCATTGTCCAATCGCGGTATCGGCACCAGTAATGTCTTCTACCGAAGTCATTGTAATTGGTGAAGAAGCCGTTCCGTTTGCTTGAATTGATGAGTCTCTTCTTACCACAAGAAAATCGTCGCCCGATTGACCAATAATGGTTGTTCCCGGCTCGATTGTAAGAACGCTGGCGTTAGCTCTGTCATCACCGACAGCTACTCGACCGTCAAGAACCCATAATGCATCATTAGTAAATGTTGCATCAGCAGTTAACGTTCCACTCACTTGACAAACGTTATCGAACGAACCTATCGCTGCTATTTTAGTCGCGATTGAAGGACATTCAAATCCAGTTGGCGGCTCGATCACGATTGGCGGTTGAACAACTTCATCGCCTTCTACAATTGAAATATCTCCGCCAGCACAACCGGTAAGTGCGAACACTCCGGCTACAGCGCTGACTGAGATTAATTGGTTAAATTTCATAGTTTACTCCACTCGGATATAAATTGGTTTCATTAAAATCCGCTACAGAGTAGGTGTCTTAAATGTCACAATAATTACAAGTCATGACACTTATATGACAAGTAATCATTTAACGTAATAGTAGTAATAATCGCAAGGTGATATTTAAATTTCGATGTAATAGGTACAGCTAAAAGAGGAGTTTGTGACTACATCTAGATAGATATAGTAGTTGAGAATCATAAAACAATATAGTTTGATACTTCATATTCCACGGTATTGGTTAATTGCGTTTAAGCCGCATTGTGACTGCTTAGAATTGCTCAAGAATTAGTTAGGTGTATATGAAAAGCGAAATAATTGGGGACTTGAGCTCACTATCTATTTTCATAGCTAGCAACGATTTTGTCTTCAGCAATTGGCTATTGCGCTGTGAGTTATCTCGCAACTGGTTATTTCGCTGCTAGTTATTGCAATTATAACTATCGGGCATATCGCATTTAACCATTTGAAACATATTTTTTTATCGCCTTTATTGCAATTTGCAGCTGCAAAGAAACGTCTTCAAGTTTAATATTAAATTCTTTGTCACCATTTTTTAATAACGCTTCGCAAAGAATCAGCTGTTGATTTAGTTCAGTGGCACCAATCGTTGCAGACAGTCCTTTTAGGGTATGAACTTCGCGGCTTTTTTCCTCTTCATCCATTTCAGATAACGCATCAGAAAACGACTGCTTTCCATACTGTTCAAGAAACATGTTTAAAACATCAATATAAAGCTCATGACTGCCATCCAAGTCATTAATAGCCGCTTCTGAATCAAGCACATCAAGATCAAATGATGCTTGAGCCTCGGCCGTTTCGGTAGCAAGCTCGCCTAAAACGATTTCACTTTGATTCGCTTGAATTGCGTCGGAACCGTCTCGCTTCTGAGCGCCCCGTCCTTCATCAGCAACTACCGAATTAGCCAAATTACTTAACAAACTCCCTAATTTATCTTTTTGTTCGGAGTTATCATCCAGTAGCCATTGCTGCAAACATCGGTAAAGTTCCATGGGTTTAATTGGCTTGGAAAGATAATCGTTCATTCCCGCTTCAATACACCGCTCTCTATCGCCAACCATTGCGTGAGCAGTCATAGCGACGATTGGTTGCTTATCAATAAGCTTTTGTTGCCTGATTATTCTGGTTGTTTCTTTACCATCCAAAATTGGCATTTGCATGTCCATAAAGATCATGTCGTAATGCCTTCCATCTAATAACTGAAGAGCCTCTTGACCGTTATTGGCACATTCAACTTGAATGGAAAAAGTTTCAATTAGCTCTCGCGCTATTTGTTGGTTGATTAGATTATCTTCAACAATTAAGACTTGCTTATGTCGCAGTTTTTCCAGTAAGAAATGCTTTTCATCTTCCGTTACAAAACTATCCAACGGAATCGGCTTTGCAATATCTAAGCTAGTTAACAGACCATCATGCAATTCCGAGGGCGTTACCGGTTTCTCTATCACCACATCGAAGATTCTTCGCTGTTCAGGGGTAGACTCTTGCATCAAATGGTTCATTAACATTAAGCGAGTTTTACCTTGAACGACATTACTTCTGAGATATTTGCCTATATCACCACTTGATGCCGTTGGTAATGAACTGTCGAGCATAACAAGGTTAAAACGGCCGTAGTCCAGATAAGTTTGACTAAGTTGTTCGACCGAAATATCTGAGGCCAAATAAGGAACTACTTTAACGCCGAATGATTCAAGCATACGAACCAAGGAAACTAAGGTCTCTTGATTATCTTCTATTACAAGTGCATAGGTTTCATCGAAGCGGGATTTATCACCGGAAAATACCGATTTTTCCTCTTCCAATGTTTCGAAAAACGCGTTGAATTTAAATTGTGTTCCCACGCCAACTTCACTGTCAACGGAGATTGTCCCCCCCATTAAATTAACTAACTGACGACTTAGCGAAAGGCCTAACCCAGTGCCACCATATTTTCTAGTGGTTGACATATCCGCCTGAGTAAAAGGTGTAAATATTTTCTTAGCCTGCTTTTTATTCATGCCAATACCACTATCGGTAATGGTGCACTCCAGTTCAATCTTTAGTTCTGCAACATTGAGTTTGTTAAATCCAATCTCAACAAATCCTTTCTCAGTAAACTTAATGGCGTTGTTCACAAGGTTAATAATAACCTGCCTTAACCGTAATTCGTCACCGACAAGCTTGAAGTCAAAATCTTCCAAATGCGATATAATAATCTCGAGGTTTTTTTTAGCTGCTGCGGTTGAAACAACATTAACAACATCTTTTACGACATCTTCTAAATAGAATGGCCTAGCTTCAATTTCTAGTTGATTCGCTTCGATTTTTGAATAATCGAGAATATCGTTAATTATCCTTAGTAATGCGCTTGATGACTCCTCGATTTTTGAAAGATAGTCTTTCAGCTTTTTCTCCATCGGCAGTCTTAGCGCCAAACCACTTAAACCTATGATCGCATTCATAGGAGTTCTTATCTCATGACTCATATTAGCTAAAAATTTTGACTTTAATTCGTTTGAACGAATCGCATAGTCTTTTTCAATTTGTACTATGGATTTTTCTTTGTTGAGCTGCTCCGAACGAACCAACTGTCTAACCACCCCAAATAATAAACCAAAGAAGACAACGAAATAGGCAGTATACGCCCACCATGTTGCCCACGGAGCGGGAATTACTTCGATGCTTAGTTTTTTTATTTCTTCACTCCACACACCATCTTTATTACTCGCTTTAATCACAAACTGGTAAGTACCAGCATCTAGATTTGTATAGGTGGCGCGTCTGTTATCCGCATTAGTATAGTTCCAGTTCTCGTCGAATCCTTGCAGGAAATAGGCGTATTGATTATCGGCCGACGAACCATAATGAAGCCCCGAGAACTCCAGAGAAAAAACATTTTGATGGTGTTCGAAAACTAATTTTTCGGTGAACTCGATATCTTGGATAAGTGGAGATTGAGAATCTTCAAACCGATACTTTACCGGTTTATTAAAAAGCGTAAAATCCGTCATGACTATTCGTGGCGGTGTCATATCTTTTACAATTTCTTTAGGGTCAAATACGGTTAGGCCGCTAACAGAGCCAAACAACATTTTCCCGGAGGCTGTTTTGTATAGCGAACGAATATAATAACCGCCACTAAGCGTTCCTGAATTTGCCTCAAATGTGGTTAATGTATCTTGTTTGGGATCGTAGCGCGTAATTCCACGAAAGCTACTTATCCATAAATTTCCATCTGAATCACTAAGCACGCCGCCAACACCACCAATCTTATCTTGCTGTGGAAGCTGACGATCAATTAATTCAAAGCTCAGTTGCTGATACGAGTCATCGCCATCAGGCTTAATCACTCTATTAACGCCTAATTCCGTAGAAACCCATAATGCGCCATCCTCGGTCATTGTGATGGAGTTAATATTGCCGCCTTTTAATTGACCATCTTGCATACCCCCGTCATAGTGCCTTAAAACTTTTCCCTCAACAGGGTCAAAAACATCGATTCCCTTACCTTCGGTTCCTAATAACATCAATCCATTCGGTGCGGTAAACAAAAAATTGACTTCGTCCATCGCCAACGAAGTAGGGTCGTTCTCGCGATACTTATATCGTTTAAACTTTTTAGTCTTGCGATCGAAGTAATTAATTCCACCGCCACGCGTTCCGATCCATAGATTTTTCTTATCATCTTCAATGATATGTAAAACCATATCGTTGCTAAGCGACGTCGGGTCATTTGCCCTATTTTTATAGACTTCAATTGTTTTTGAATCGGTATTGTATTCGACTAATCCCCGTTGATTGGTTCCTAACCAAATGGTGCCGTCACTCGCAGCAAAGGTTTCTCTAACTTGGACAATATCACCATCGATTCTTATGTCGTGTTTAAGCGCCTTCCCTTGCTCTAAATCAAACTCCAATAGTCCCTGTACCCAACCGGCTAGCCAAAACCGTCCATCTAAACCTTGAGTGACGGCTCGAATCGACTGTCCCGCACGATGTTCAGTACTTTCATACTGTAAGTACCGTTTGAACTGATGAGTTCCAAAGCTCAATAAGTTGACTCCATGAGTCCATGTACCTACCCATAGGCCCCCGGTGGAATCAATCATCAGCTTGGTAACTTCATTGTCGTTTAGGTTGCTATAGCTATCTTCTCCAGGGATCATTGATATCAGCTGCTGGTTAGTTTGATCAAGCTTATGTAAGCCATGATTCTGACTACCAAACCAAATATTCCGTTGTTTATCCTCAACGATTGAGGTGATGGCATTTCCTGAAATTGCGGTTTCAATTTCAGCTTGTGAGATTTGCATTAACCGTTGGCTTGCTACCTCCATTTTGTAAAGGCCTTGACTTGATGTGCCAATCCAAAGAAAACCATCTGTACTCAACATTAAGCTAACAACACTCAGTAGGTTTTTATCGCTGCCTGAAAAGCTGATTTTTTTGGTCGCAAGAGTATTAACGTCAACATAATACAATCCGCCAGGCAGCGGTGATGGTCGAAGCCTTGATTCTCCGGTAGCAATCCAAAGCCCTCCGTTGTTATCCGGGATAATCTGATTGATATGCTCACTAGCAAACTGGCTACCGGTTGCTTTTCGCATTGATAAACGAGTAAAAATTTGAGTATTTAGATCAAATCGAACTAGACCGTTTCCAGATGTACCTATCCACAGATTACCAAAACGATCTTCATTAATGGCTGTTATGTAATCATTGGATAGGCTATTGGGGTTATCTGGTTGATAAAAAAAATGTTCAAATCGATGAAGCTTTGAGTCAAATCGATTTAAACCAGTTCTTGTTCCTACCCACAAGTTTTGCCGAGAGTCCTCAAAGAGCACATTAATAAAATTGTCCGAAAGCGAATAAGGGTCATTGAGGTCATTCTTATAGATAGTAAAATTATAGCCATCGTATCGGTTAAGGCCATTTTGGGTAGCCATCCAAACAAAGCCCCGTTTATCCTGGACTAGATCAAAAATTGAGGCCTGAGAGAGTCCATCGTTAACATCGATGGTTCTGAAATGAAGGTTTTCGCGAGCACTTGTTGGAACGACAATTGTGTTGCATAAAAGTAATAACAACAAACACCCCTTATACGCTGCACGACGCGATAAGAGACTAGCGTTTGCGGGCCGACAGGTATCCTTTCCAAAGCAGAAAACAACGAACCTATTAGTCAAATTTATTAAATGCTCAATCAACACTAAATTAGTCGGGTAGGACTCGTAAACACGGGTATTTTTAAGTGTAGTTCATAGTCTCGATAATTGCTTAGATCAAACAGACAATTTGTACAACGATGCTTTACCGCTCAAAACGACTTCCAAACCTAAAGAGCAACGCTTAGAATCCATTAATTTACCTGGTAGACTGCTAATTTCTATTAGCCCTCAAGCTCTTTAATGGCGTTTAACAACTGCTCAAGTGAAAAGGGTTTTTGTAAGGTTAAGTCAGCGTCTAAGCTTTCCGCAATCATTAAATAGTCAACGGTATTGAGTCGTCCCCCTCCAGAAACCATTAGTGTCTTGCCGTTATAACCGGTGCCGGTCAATTGTTGCAGAAACTCGATGCCATCCATCTCAGGCATTACAATATCGCAAATAACCAAGTCAAACGGGCTTTCTTGGAGCTTTTTTAGACCTAATTTTCCATTAGACGCCGTTTCAACCTGATAGTCATGCTCGAGAAGAACATCTTCAATAGCTTCCCGTAAATCTATATCATCTTCTATCAGTAAAATTTGCTCAATTGACATTGGTTGCTCCCGAATCGCTGGTTCGTTTGAATTCAATGGTAAACTGACTACCGCTGACAGATTTAACTAAGTCGTCCTCATTAGGCGAACTGACCGAGCTTTTCAATTTTATTTCTCCGTCATATTTTTGCACTATTCCACGGCATAAAGAAAGTCCCATCCCCATCCCTTGACCGACTTCTTTGGTGGTAAAAAATGGATCAAATATCTTTTGTCTTATCGACTCGGGAACACCATTTCCGGTATCTGCTATCGATAGCCAAATAGTATTGTCGTCGTACCCCGATTCAAGGGTAATTACCTTCGGCGATTTTAGATCCCGCATGGCATGCATCGCGTTCGTCATTAGGTTAGTAATTACGCGTTCTATCTCTACTTCATTAGCGATGATTTTTGGCAAACCTTCAGCGAGAGCAATGGTTAGTTTAATATCTTCAGCGGCTAATTCATCAGCAAGCCAAGTTGTCACCCGTTTACCGAGGTCGTTAAGGTCTACCGATTCAGGTTTTAATGAGCCAGTATCTCGAGTGGAAACATTGAGCTGTTTGATAATACCGTCTATTCGGTCAATCTGACGGATCATTCTGCCAAGTTTGTCCTCGATACCAAACCCCTTAGCTTCATTCCGTTTTGCTAACATTTCCAATGTAAGTTTGGCTGCGCCGAGCGGCTGATTAATTTCGTGGGCAATACCTACCGACACTAGCCCTAGAGCAGCCAGTTTTTCAGACTTAGCGAGATTTTCTTGGGAAGAAATTACCTTCAGTTTAGTGTCCTTGAGTTTTGCCCGGAGACGCTTGTTATTGCGTTTTTCCTGCAGCACAAAAAAAAGAATACTGGTGAGACCAAAAATCGATGCGACAACCACCAACAATTGGATCGCGGAGGTACTTTCATCGGCCTGCTGGATAATGTTATCGAGTGGTTGAATAACCTCTAGTACGCCACGAACATCCCCCACTTGCCAATCACTTTTGGGTGTATCAGGATGTTGGTTATGGCATTCTACACAGCTAACCCGCATAACATCCGCCACCGCAAACCGTATGCTTTCTCGCCCCTCAAATTCAACAAACTCATAGTAAGGTTTACCTGGCGCGTTGCTTAGCGTTTGCCAAGCTTTTTTCCTAAAATCTGAGTTTATTCCTTCAGATTCTCTCCAAGGAAAAGGGAATGGACTATACAAATAGGTATGAGCTCCGGATAAATGCTCTCCGATATTACGACCGAGTAGCATACTCAAGGTGGCAGGTAATGGTACAGCATTCACATGATCTGCATAGTCATGTCGGATCTCATTACTCGGCTTGTCCGAAAGTCGGTTAATTACTTCACTAGAATAAACGCTGCGAAATTCGTTGAGCGCGTCACTGTATAAACTAGCGCTTTCAATGGCCATCGTTCGAATAAGTGATTCGCTGATCTGTTTACTCAGCACAAAAACAGCAATAGAAGTTGCGACAAAGAGCAGTAACAGAATAACGAATAGAGTATTGGTTCCTGTTTTGCGGTCCATAGTCCCCCTCGATTTTATTCTAAATGAGTAAACTGTTGATGAACCCGAGAACCAGCGCTAAACAGCAGAAATTTAATAGATAACTAAGACAAGTATAGCTAAAAACATCGGAAATGCTGGATTTTTGATTTACTGCTGACTATCACCTATAAGCAATTGGTCATTATCAGATTTAACTCGAAAGGACGGGAAGCAAGCGGTAAAGGTAGAGCCAATTGATAGCTCACTTTGAATATCTAAATGGCCTCCGTAATTCTCTAAAATATGCTTAACAATAGAGAGTCCAAGACCAGTACCACTGACTTTTTGAGTACGATTGACATTAGCACGATAAAAGCGCTCGGTTAATCGAGATAAGTGCTCCGGCGCTATACCTTCGCCGCTATCTATAACGCGCAAGCAGGCCTTACCATCTTCTCTTTTGGCCCAGCAAATTCTTATAACGCTATTTTTAGGAGAATACTTTACCGCATTACTTAGTAGATTTTGGCATAAGCTATAAAATTCGGTTTCAATAACTTTAACAAATAGACTTTCGTCGATTGATAATTCCAAAAGATGATCAGTCTTAGCATGGGTTTTTTGGAAGTCAGAAACTAACCGTTTAAGCAATTTAGGTACATCAACGACTTCACCACTATTTTCCGAGTAGCCTTTTTCTTCCAATTTGGACAAAACCAAAAGGTCATCGAGAATTTGATCCATTCTGATGGATTGAAGGTGAGCGCTTGATACTATTTTTTTGAGCGAGTTGGGTAGTTGATCATCGTCAGTTAACATCTCTAAATACCCAGCGATAACCGTCAATGGTGTGCGTAACTCATGCGAAGCATTAGCGATAAAGGCTTTACGTAATTTCTGAAGGGCAATTCGTTGACTAATATCCCTAGCGGTCAGCAAGGTTTTATCTCGACCATATTGAGTCTTGGTTAGGACTAGAGTCTTCTGTGCATCAACGGTTGAAATAATTTCTATCTCATCTTTTTCTTCACGGGAATCTAACCATTCCTGCATGCTAGTATCACGAACGACATTACCCAGCTTATGGCCTGTATCTTTCTCCGAGTCTAACCCGAACAATTTCTCGGAGGTTTTGTTGGCCCACTCTAGTTCTAAGCGACGATTAAGAACGATTGTGGCATCTGGAAGCGCCGACATTACCGCTTGATAGTGTTCAGCAACATTGGCTAAATGTGCTTTTCGATCTTTGTTTGCTTTTTGGGTGCGATGAATATGCTGAACAATAAGCTCCCATATCCCACTCGCATTGGGTGCGCTATCGGAAGGTGCACCATCTCTAATCCACCTTTCAAAGCTTCTTAGTTGAACAACGTTCCAACCAATATAAATTGAACTATGGATGATTACCGATAGCGTCCAGTACCCTGACACTAAACCGAATAAAACAAGAGAAATAACAGTCGCTAGAAGGCGAGAGAATTCGACTGACCAAGCTGTATTCATAACACTTCTCTACTGCGAACTTTCATCGGAAAAAAGATATCCCATGCCCCTAACCGTAACTAACAAATGATGTTTGCTAAATGGCTTAAGAATCTTTCTGAGCCGTAACATATGAACGTCAACGGTTCTTTCTTCTAAGTAAACGCCGTGTCCCCAAACAAAATCTAGCAACTGTGTTCTGGAGTAGACTTTGTTTTTATGAGTCATGAAAAATTTAAGTAGATTAAATTCTGAACTGCCGATCAGCGCAAGTTTACCATCGACTGACAATTGATGGTTAGCGAGATTTAGTTTAATTCCCTGGGATTCAATCGTCGACTTTTCGGTTTGGCCGCCGGCGGATCGCCGTAATAAAGCATTTACCCTAGCTTGAAACTCTTTAATTGCCACCGGTTTGGTCATGTAGTCATCGGCGCCACTTTCCAATCCTTTTACTTTATCCATCTCTTCAACGCGCGCAGTTAGCATCATGGTCGGAATTTCCGCCAAAACTTCGTCCTTTTTTAACCGTTTAACTAACTCAACGCCAGACTCACCTGGCATCATCCAATCGACAACTAATAGATCGGGTCGGTTAGTCATTAGAATCTCAAGTGCCTGACGGCTACTCTCAGCTTCTATTACCGTATGCTCATGCTTTTCTAACGAATAACGTAGCATCTCCCGAATGGGTTGCTCGTCTTCTACTAACATAATGGTTGCAGACATAACGCTTAGACCTTTTGATTTATAATTTCAACCTGTTTACTAATGATGTTAGTGTCTAACCCAAGTATGACGAGTTTATGACAAAATGGCCAAAACCTTAAAATATCTGTCATATTATAGCTAAAATGCGGTTCTTAGACCGAAAAGTACGCTAATTTAGCTAAATCCTTTTTATAAAAGGCTCGTGCATTCAATTTCAAAAATTGCTAGAATTCGCGCCAATTCTTTGACCGAAACCGTGAAAATGACAAAAGCTCAACTAACGTTAGAAATTAAACAACTGCTTATAGAGACACTTTCTTTGGATATCTTACCTTCCGATTTGGCTGATGATGCTTTATTGCTTGGCGATATTCCTGAGTTCGATTCAATGGCTATTGTGTCAATTATCACGGCGCTTGAAGAAAATTATCAGTTTACCTCGGCAGATGACGAACTAACCGCAGAAGTTTTCGAGTCGATAGACACGGTCGTTAACTTTGTGGAACAGCATAAGCCATAGAACAATCACTAAATTTACACAATTGCCAAACTTAACTACCCGCTATCAATCAAGATGCACGATTTATACATATTACCAATCGGTATAGCAAACGGACTTAATAATTGTCATTTCTTCCGCTAAATGACTAGCCAAATTCGCCGTTTTCTCATATCCTTTTCCGTCTAGACCCATAAAATCAACGGATCGCTTTAGTGGCTAATTCAAATACATCTCTTTCAAAAGATCATATTAAAGTCGTTTTATTAGAAGGCATTCACCCAAGTGCTGAAGAAGTTTTTCGCAAGGATGGTTATACCAATATCTTCACTGCCTCAAAATCCTTGCCTCAACAGGAACTTAGAGACGTATTAGCGGACGCTAACTTCCTAGGGATCCGTTCACGAACCCAAGTCACTGAGGAATTATTAGCGTTTGCTCCCAAGTTATCCGCGATAGGTTGTTTTTGCATTGGTACCAACCAAGTAGACTTAGACGCAACAACCGCTAAAGGCATTCCTGTTTTTAATGCGCCGTTTGCTAATACACGTAGTGTCGCAGAGCTAGTTCTAGCGGAAATCATTCTGCTGTTACGAGGCGTTCCCGCCAAAAGCGCAGCGGCTCACCGAGGTGAATGGTTAAAAAGCGCTGTTAATTCCTTTGAAACCCGAGGAAAGATTCTAGGGATCGTTGGTTATGGGCATATCGGCACTCAAATTGGTATTCTTGCTGAAAACCTAGGTATGAAGGTCCAATTTTTTGATATCGAGAAACAGTTGTCTCTTGGTAACGCAAGGCCCGCTGACAGCTATCAGCAGCTACTAAAAACCTCTGATGTTGTCACCTTCCACGTGCCAGAAACTGAGCAGACACAGAATATGATGGACCAAGAAGCGTTCTCTCACCTAAAAGACGGCGCTATATTAGTTAATGCGTCTAGAGGAACGGTGGTTGATATTGATGCGTTAGCCGACGCGTTGCAAAGCGGTAAAGTTAATGGTGCAGCTATTGACGTTTTTCCAAAAGAGCCTAAATCAAATCAAGAGGAGTTCGTGTCACGCCTTAGAGAGTTTGACAATACGATTTTAACGCCACACATTGGTGGCAGTACCAAAGAAGCTCAAATTAACATTGGTATTGAAGTAAGCGAAAAGCTGGTTAAATATTCCAATAATGGCTCAACCCTGTCGTCGGTTAATTTCCCGGAAGTTGGACTACCGGAGTTAGTTGGTAAACACCGTATTTGCCATATTCACCATAATGAACCGGGTATTTTGGCTAAGATTAATGATGTCTTTTCAACTACTGGAGTCAATATTTCTGCTCAATACTTACAGACCAATGCTTCCGTTGGTTACGTAGTTACAGATATAGACCAAACATCTAGCCAAGAAGCCTTTGAAGCTTTGAAGCAGATCAAAGGAACAATAAAAAGCAGAATTCTTTACTAAGCATCAAACTGGCAAGTCAGTTAGTCGTCAATTCGTGATTTATTACAAATCGCGAATTGATATGCCTGTAAGTTATAACTCAAATCGCACCAAAACCGTGCGGCGCACTAAAAAGTGATATAAACTTAGTTTTTATCCTTTAGTTTGGCCCGTTCACGTGGATATAACACTACCCTCACAATTATCCGTCGGACTACTAAGTACCGCCTTGGTATTACTTGACGACCAAAATAAAATCATACAACTCAACCCGGCGGCAGAGCAGTTGCTCGGATTCTCCAACCGACACATAGAAAGTGATTCGTTTTTTCAACTGGTCAACGGTGATTTAAGCGCCAATGCGATTAATGTGTTTCGTGAGCAAGAAAAATCGGGATTCATTGAAGATGTTGAATTACGAGTTGCTACCGGGGCGATTAGAACGAATCTAATGGTAACGCCCTGTGAAATAGTTACTGGCGACGACCTATTACTTGAATTCCAAACCAGTGCCCACTTACAAAATATCCGCAAAGACTTGCAAATCCAGCAACAGAGTAGAGTTAGTGAACATCTTATTCGAAACTTAGCCCACGAGATAAAGAATCCCCTGGGTGGGATCAAAGGTGCGGCGCAGTTGTTAGCCAGGAAACTACCTAGCGATTTCCCAGACAAGTATTCTCAAGTGATTATCCGAGAAGCCGATCGATTGGGTGCTTTGGTTGACCGGCTACTAATGCCCGCCCGGCCAGAAGTTGCTCAATTAGTAAATCCACATTTGGTGATCGAACAAGCATTAGAAATTGTCATGTTGCAATTCCCTGCCAAAATTACCGTTAAAAAAGACTATGACCCGAGCCTTCCAGAATTACTGGTATCACAAAACCAAATCCAACAAGTGATGCTAAATTTGATCAAAAATTCCGCCGAAGCTTTGCACCCAAAGATCGAACGTGCTGAGCTTACCCTTAGAACACGAATGATGCACCAACATACCATTGGTCAATCACAATACCGTCAAGTACTTCGAATTGATATCGAAGATAATGGCGACGGTATATCCGACGCACTAAGCAGCGATATTTTTTTTCCAACCATTAGCGGTAAAGAATCGAGTGGTCTTGGCTTATCCATAGCGCAAAGCTTGGTTCAGCGGCACCATGGCATTATCGAATTAGATAACCGACAACAACCGACACGATTTAGCATTTATCTTCCGGTCTTTACTGACTCCTCACAATTTAGTTGATTCTTTCAAATGAATTCTAACCAAAAAACAAACACTGACCAACAAAGAGAGACAGAATGAGTATTGATTATCAGCAAAAGACCGTGTTATTGGTTGACGATGACGACAGTATTCGATGGGTTCTGAATGAAACTTTGGATGACCTTGGGCTCACTGTTACACAAACTAATGCTGCTGACGAAGCGTTGGAGATTCTCAAAAAACAATCGTTTGATTTAATCATTTCCGACGTTCGCATGCCCGGGACTTCCGGCATGGAGTTGCTTAACTACTGCCAACAAAACTTCCCAGACATTCCAGTCATCATTATGACTGCACACTCGGATCTAGATAGTGCGGTCAACGCTTATACCAAAGGTGCTTTTGAATATTTGCCAAAACCTTTTGACCTTGACGAAGTCAGCGAAATTGTTGCTCGAGCATTGAAACCGAAAAGTAACAACGATGAGCCAAATGAATCGCCGACAAGTAACCGGTTTTCAATTATTGGCGAAGCGCCAAGTATGCAGAACTTATATCGAGCAATTGGACGCCTGTCTAATTCTCACGTTAGCGTTTTGATAAAAGGAGAATCAGGCACCGGTAAGGAACTTGTAGCCCATGCTTTGCACCAACATAGCCCTAGAAAAAATCGTCCATTTATTGCGCTTAATATGGCCGCAATACCAAAGGACCTGATTGAGTCTGAACTATTTGGGCATGAAAAAGGATCGTTTACTGGTGCTGCTGGTCGCTCTATTGGCCGCTTTGAACAGGCGGACGAAGGCACACTATTTCTTGATGAAATTGGCGATATGCCCCTAGAAACTCAAACACGCCTACTTAGAGTTTTGTCAGAAGGTACTTTCTATCGAATTGGGGCTAGCCATCCGGTGTCGGTTAACGTTCGAATTGTTGCCGCTACCCATCAAGACCTTTTGAAGAAAGTTGAACTTGGCGAGTTTCGAGAAGATCTCTACCACCGGTTAAATGTCATCCCCCTCGAATTACCACCACTAAGAGAACGTGCTGATGATATCGGTTTATTAGCGGATTTCTTTCTAACTAAAATTGCTAGCGAACTCAACGAGTCCAAAATAAAAATATCTACCGAAGCGCTAATAGCAATGAAAAAATTCAATTGGCCTGGTAATGTTCGCCAGCTCGAAAATACCTGTCGATGGTTATCTGTTATGGCTAATAGTCAATATATTACACCCTCAGATTTGCCGAGCGAGTTAACTAATCACGAAGCAACAGAGCAGGATAACGAATGGGAAAAATCGTTAACCAATCATTTGAGAAATAGGTTTAGTGACGGCGATAACAATGTACTTGTGACCATCCAGCAATCGATAGAGCAATTGCTAATAAAAACGGCATTAGAAGCTTCGGCAGGTAAAAAAGCAGAAGCAGCGGCGCTCTTAGGTTGGGGTAGAAATACGTTAACTCGAAAACAAAAATAAACTACTGAACGGTGCTCTTGAATAGTTATTCTACCAACGTTTAAGATTTGCTGTCTTGATTAGATTTTTGGTCGATATCATCACTATCGTCTTGTTGTCGATGCTCTGCGGATTTTTTATCCTGTTGAACAACTTCGATAGTTCTTTCTGCAAACGGATCCGGGGAAAACATTTGTACTAATACTCCAAAAGTAATGGCAACGGTTTTCTTTTTTCTTGCCCAGCTGATTAATTTTGAAAATATGAAAATCGTCAGTAAAAAGACTATCCAGGGTATAAAATCTTCTAAAATTTCCAAATAGACTCTCTAACGTTATTGACTGAATTATTATCAATAAGGACAGCCGTTAACAAAATCAAGTGAATAACAAATATAAAAATTCATTTAGCTTTGCAAATTTTTTGTTCTATTGGAAAAATAATGATGAAGACTGATTGCCAGAAGCAACTAAAGCTTAATCATTCTCTTCGGATATCTAATTAATCTCTTCGGATAGCTAATTAATCTCTTCTAATATAAAGCCGTCGTATCACGGTATTGAATATATTGACAAAATCAGGGGAGAATTGGCTACCACTTTCGTTATTAATCAAACTTACTGCACTAAATAACGTTTTTTTGTAGGAACGGTCACTCCTTTCATTGGTTACCGCGCAATAGGTATCGGAAAGAGCTAATAATACCGCACCGGTATGAATTTCATCACCTTTCAGCGCGTTTGGATAGCCGGTACCATCGTAGCGCTCATGATGCTGAGCTACCATTTTGGCGGCATCTTCCCAACCCGGCATAGTCATCAGCAAATTGGTTCCGGTGCTAATATGACGACGAATCATGGAAAATTCTTCCTTTGATAAACTCTCGAATTTATTCAGTATACTAGCGGGAACGAAAGCCATACCGACATCATGGACATAAACCGCAGCCGTCAGCTGCTCTTCATTTACCGGATTAACCAACTGCTTATTTAGTGCTAAACACAGTTCCAATACATCTTTAGTGCGGCCCTGCCTATAGATACTTAAACAATCTAATTGGATTGCTAACTGACTAAAGAATGATAGCGGTGTAACGCTCTTCGGCTTGTCTGGGCTTTTTGATTCATTGTTTTTCGACTCATTATTTTTCGACTGATTGCCTTCTACTCCACCTTGAGAAGAAGAACTCACCACGGCTCCCTTGTCTTTATCTATTTCCGACTCATTTGACGGGTCAAAATCCATTGGTAGTTCTTGCAGCTGAATCAGTTCCGATAAAACTCTCTCGGCGACTTCTAAGTCTTTATGGGATGAGTCCGAAGGTGTATTTCGAATCAACTTAATCAGTTCATCTAATTTCTCTAAGATATCTCCTCGGCATTCTCCGTTGGCAATCAAGTGCTTGGTCATGTTTTCAATAATAGCAATGACCGAAATAAAAACACTGCCGTAAAAATGGTGATAGTGACGCACATCGTCGCGCATTTCTGAAACAATTTCTTCCAATTCATGGGTGGTATAAACGAACGGCAAAAGCAAAACCATTCGGCAGTTGCCCTTTAACGAATGCATCGAACGAAACAACTCATGGACTAATTCGGGATCCTCATTGTTATCAAGCTTATGGATGACCAGCTCAATTTCCTCAATATTTTCTTGGAGACAACTCGTAAAATCAAAAATGATTTCTCTATCAAGATTGGTAAATTCGGGACAAGTAATTTTATTCATTGAGTGGAAAAACCTTGCTCTCTTATTGAAGTCGGAGGGCCAAAAGTCAGTTGAGTGAAGCAAAAAGCACCACTGAGACTATTGTAAACGCTAGTTTTAAAGGTAGCACATGCAGCAAAATATGCTAATTCTGAGGCAATAAATTAACGAATAATTACCTGTTTTAGCCAAGTCCAAGTGGTCCAGGGCGAATTAGCCCATAGGTCCACCCGCAAGGTTAATGTAAAGTGACTTATTTAACCTCACTATTCTCAGGGTATTAAGCATTATTGGAGCAAACACGATGTGATAAAAACGTGATAACTTGGTGAGATAATCGCAAACTTTAAGGTGCATTATTATGCTCTGTTTTAAAAATAACTGACTAAAGGTGTCTAACCGATATGAATTTCAAACGAATTATTATTGCCAGTTTCGTGATTGTTATTATGGCGTTATTGGTTGCTAACGAGAACCAGGCGAGCAATCCAGATACCATTTTGGCCCAAACAAATAGCTTCGAAAAGCTCAATGCCGAAATGCCCGCCACCCGACATGTTCAAACCATCGTTCTTGGCGCTGGCTGTTTTTGGGGTGCAGAAAAGCGATATGCAGCCATTCCAGGCGTGCTAAATGCTGTTTCTGGCTATGCCGATGGCAAAGGCGTGACCCCAACCTATGAAGAGATTATAAAGCGCAAACATCGTAATAATCCTAATAACCATGCCGAAGTGGTACAAGTTACCTTTAACTCCCAAATGGTCAGTTTAGAAACCATATTGATGAATTATTTTGAAGGGCATGACCCAACCCAGCTTAATCGCCAAGGTAATGATATTGGAACGCAATACCGTTCTACCATATTAACCTCAAATGGCGAACAAACGGAGCTAGCTAATCGCGTGCTATCGGACTACCAGCAATTGCTCAGTAACGCCGGTTGGGGAACCATTACCACCAAGGTTGACCTGTTGACCAAGTTTTTCCCCGCCGAATCATACCACCAAGATTATCTGGTTAAGAATCCGAACGGCTACTGTCCTGACCATTCAACCGGTGTGACCTTTTCAAAAGCGCCAAAAGCTTCGAAAACAGCAGCCCGTGAAAATAACCAATCGCTAACGATTGGCAAACAAATTGTGGTTATCGACTCACAACAATATTGTCCTTACTGCGAGAAATTCAAGAAAAACGTTAGCAATGATTATCAAGGCAGTATCCCCCTCACATTTCGGTTGGCGGATCAACTTGATGGACTGACGGTAAAGACTGAAACCTGGGCGACCCCGACCATATTATTCCTAGAAGATGGTAAGGAGGTATTTGGACGCCAAGGATATATGTCGCCTGAGGATTTCTATAAGGCGTTAGGCGCTTTCAAACTAGGTAACAGCGAAGCATTCAATGTCGCTTTTAATGAAGGTACCGATCGACGCTACTGTAAACAATACGACGTTTTCAAAGATACCCCTGATGGCGTGTTTATTGACAAACTAAGCGGTGCAAAACTGTTTGATACTCAGGACCGTTTTGACTCGGGCACTGGGTGGCTATCATTTACTAAAGCAGTCGATGGTTCTGTTACAGAAAAAGAAGATAACCGATACGGCATGCAAAGAGTTGAAATTCGCTCTAAGTCTAGTGGAATACACTTAGGCCATGTCTTTCCTGACGGTCCGAATGGCCAACCACGATACTGTATTAATGCCACCGTATTGGAATTCAAACCTCGAAAAATTTAACCCAAACTCAATTAGTTTACAACCAAGTTTCCCCTTTTAGGCTCATCGTAACTTTGCAACAATCTTAACCGTTACGCTTGAGCCTTTTTTTACCTAGCTCCTAGGTCTAACCTCGAAACTAAAAACTAAAAACCTAATCTCACCAGAGCCTGCCCCGTGAAACGCTTTGGGTACAGAGGCACAGAGGTTACGGAGGTGGAAAACCTGTTTTTAACCTAGCTCCCAGCCCCTAGCTCCTAGTTCCTATCTCTTAACTCGCAACTCGCAACTCGAAACTATCCTTTCCCATTTCCCATTTCCCATCTCCTAGCTCCTAGCTCCCCCCATCTCCCATTTGTGATCAAATTGTGATAACTCGGTGATTCTGTTGCGATAAATGATCCGCATAATTTCACTCGAACTATCGATAGCAAGACTATCGCAGCTCATTGGCTAGCTATCGATGCTGTCCACTTAATTCAAATTTAATCAAAGGGAAAAACAAATGAAAACAAAACAATTGATCACCGCAGGTCTGTTCTCTTTATGCAGTGTCAGCGCTAGCGCTCAAGAATTAACAATTACCGTCACCAACCTAACCCAAGGCATGCATTTTACTCCACTGATTGTAGCTGCCCACGACGAAAATGCGTCTATGTTTACCGTTACTACTGAGGCAAGCGCAGAATTAATCGCAATTGCGGAAGGTGGAGATATTTCTGGTATGTCGACTTTATTAGCCACCGTCAATGCCGACGTGGTAGAAAATCCAGCGGGCGGCCTTTTAGCTGGCGCGGGTACCACAGAAATGAACCTTTCGACTGCTGACGGTAACCAAATGTTATCAATAACGGCGATGATGTTGCCGACCAACGATGGTTTTGTAGGGCTTGATAGCTGGCCGATCCCGAGTGAAGCAGGTACCTATACCATTTTGCTCAATGCCTATGATGCGGGCTCCGAAGCCAATGATGAATTAGTTGTTGGCGATGCCGGTGGCCCTCCTGGAAATCCTGGAATTCCCGCAGCCCCTGGAGGCAATGCCGGCGCAAATGGAACCGGAATAGTTGACTCGCAAACCAATGGGAATGTACATATTCATCGAGGCGCGTTAGGTGACGATGATTTAGAAGGCAGGCAAAGTGATTTGGACAGTCGTATTCATCGTTGGTTAAACCCCGTTGCTAAAGTCACCGTTGTCGTTGAGTAGAGGAGAGCCCCATGTTTAATATTAAACAATGTATAGCGCCAGTCGCACTAGCCTTTTCTCTAGTTGCTTGTAGTAGTTCAGACGATGATTCCGATCCAATTATTATCGATCCGCCACCACCGCCGCCGCTAGAGTATCAATTTGAATTAACATTCGGAAACTTAACCAATGCTCAGCCGCTTTCGCCAATTCTTGCTGTACTCCATCAAGATTCGTCCATCTGGACAATCGGCGAAGCTTCTTCTAGTGGACTAGAACTGCTGGCGGAATCCGGAGATAACAGCGAGTTAAGCGCCGCCAGTTTTGTTACCGCAAACGCGACGACGGCGGACGTATTACCACCGGGAATGACGGAAACGGTCACGATCATGACAACCAACGCTGACGCATTGCAACTTTCTCTTGTAACCATGCTGGTTAACACTAACGATGCTTTTACCGGAAATAGCATGATTGATCTAAGCAGTTTGATGGTGGGAGATTCTTTATCTCTAAGAAGTGCTGTTTATGATGCCGGAACTGAGGCAAATAGTGAGGCCAGCGGTACTATTCCCGGACCCGCTGACGGTGGAGAAGGTTTCAATAGCATGAGAGATGACGTTGACTATGTTAGCCGCCATCCCGGTGTAGTGGGATTGGATGACGGTTTGTCCAGTTCGGTACTCAATAACGAGCACAAGTTTGATAATCCTGCGATGTCCGTTATGATAGTCCGAGTGCAATAATGTAGGGACACATTCTCTGCTATTATTTTTAACCTGCCATTGAACATTATCGATGGTAGGTTTAATTATTTCTTAAATACAAAAGAATATTTAATATGAAAGACGCCATACTCGTCGTTGAAGACGAACAAGATATTGCAGAACTCATTAAAGTCCATATGCAGGATTTAAATCTTTCTGTCACATTGTGTAACGACGGATTAGAGGGGCTTTCATTGGCTGAGCAAAACGATTTTTCATTATTGCTACTTGATATTAATTTGCCCGGTTGTAGCGGGCTCGATATTTGTCGAAAAATTAGAGAAACAAAACCTGAGCAAGCTATTCTGATGCTCACCTCAAGAACATCCGAAGTTGACCGTATTGTCGGTTTAGAACTAGGCGCCGACGACTATATGACTAAACCCTTTAGCATACGAGAACTGCAAGCCCGCGTGCATGCGTTACTGCGGCGAGTTCACTTACTTAAAAACTCCCGCCAAACGGAAGGTCACGAAACGCTACTTCAGCATGGCAATTTAAAAATTGACGAAAAAACCCACCAAGTATTTTTACACCAACAACTCATTGATCTGACTTCCACGGAGTTTGATCTGCTTTGCTTTATGGCTAAGAATCCTAGTCAAGTATTCTCACGTACTCAACTGTTAGATCATGTTTGGGGCTATCAGCACAGTGGTTACGAACATACCGTGAACTCACACATTAATCGACTGCGAAAGAAACTAACACTTGAATCCAAACAAGACTTGACAAATGAGTCTGAAAAAACATCCAAGCAACCGGCTTCATCGATCATTCAAACCGTCTTTGGCGTCGGTTACAAATTTAATCCAGAGAGTAATGCCTTATGAAAAATTCATTATACCAACGGCTTGCTTTGACCTTACTGGTGCTATTCATTGCCATCGCTGGGTTATTTTTTTGGTGGTCACAAAACCTCGAACAGCTTTCAAGAAATGAAGCGGAGCAAAGACTTCATATTTCCCTTGCGGAGCACCTCGCCAATGACAATCCGCTGCTAAAAGAGGGAAACTATGACTATGATGCCCTTAAAAATTTATTTCATAGTTTGATGATTCTTGGCCCCTCATTTGAATTTTACTTTATTGATCCAACCGGGAAGATATTAAGCTATTCCGCAGACCCGGGAAAAGTAAAAAGAAAAACCATTAATACCCAACCATTGCTCGACCTCATTGAACAAAAAAAATCACTGCCCATTTATGGTGACGATCCCCGTGATATCGATGGCAAGAAAATTTTTTCAACAACCGCTATTTATAATGGTGATACCTTAAAAGGTTACCTATATGTAATTATTGGTGGCGAGATCTATGATTCTATTTTTTCTGGCATTCAATCCAACCAACATCTCTCACAATCGATAGCCCTGGTATTTGGTTCTGTTATATTTTTCTTTTTGGTGTTACTGGCATTATTGCGCTACTTAACCTTACCTCTAAAAGAATTAACAAAAGATATTCGTCAATTTAAAGGGAGTGAGTTTAACGGCGAAAAAATTCACTTTAGAGATTGGCCGAATGCTGAAAATAATGAAATACACGAACTTGGTAGAACCTTTAATGATATGGCGCAACGGATCAACGACCAGTTTATACAACTCCAGGACAATGACCGCAATCGACGCGAGTTACTAACGCATCTTTCTCACGATTTAAGGACGCCACTCGCTTCTCTGCAAGGCTACCTTGAAACCATAGAGCTAAAACGCAAACAACTGACTGATGAACAACATCAACATTTTTTCGCGGTAGCCGTCAAAAATGCTAATCACTTAAAGCGGTTAATTGACCAAGTATTTGAACTCGCTCATTTAGAGGGAGGCCAAGTTAAAGTTCACCTTGAACCCTTTCCTTTAGGTGAACTACTGCATGATATCGTTGCCAAGTTTTCTATCAAAGCTCAGCAAAAACAGATTACCCTTGAGGTCGATTCAAATGACTTAGAATTTGAAGTCGTATCCGATATCGAAAAACTTGAACGCGTATTGAGCAATTTGATAGATAACGCGATTCGACATACGGATAAGGGAGGTCACATTATTCTGAAAAGCCAAGTCGAAACCCCTAATCACATAAAACTTGAAGTTATTGATAACGGTACCGGAATTGAAGCGAAAGACTTAGCTCATATTTTTGAAGCACGGTATCGGGCAAGTAATTCGATTGAGGATAACCGCCAGCATAATGGTTTGGGATTGGCTATTTCAGAAAAATTAGCACGCTTGCTTAACTCGCAACTGGCAGTTAGTAGTGCAATAGGTGAAGGTAGTACATTTAGTATTGAACTTGGTCAATAAAGTTGTTGTAGCTTTTCTGCTAAGAGAAAAAAGGCTCGACGGTAAAGGATGCGAAAAATCGTAGGAGAAGTTCTATCCAAAATTGGAACCGACCGTCGAGCATAAATTAGACTCTTTGCGGAAGTCTAAGCAATGACGAACGAGTTTTAGAAGCTTTTCAAACGGAACCTTAAGCGTTGTTTAAGGGACCATCTGTTAAGCGACCAACTTTTCATTCTTCACTAATGTATATAGCAATCGACGTGCCAGAATTTTTTTGACTCGATTACTCACTAATCATCGTAAATCATCAATAATCTATGATAAAACTCAAACAATTGCGGCTATTTTGGTGCATAAACGCACTATGACAGTGCGAGTTTACTTTAGATCTTTCTCCTCTCTCAGTTAACCGTTATCCGAGAATCTGTTGGCTTATTTCACGATTAAAAGTCAATAGGTCGAAAGAGCCTTTTATCTCAAAACGAATTTGACCAATGCCACTCATATAGATTTCAATTTCACAATCTAAGTCTAAGGTACCTGAAGTCTCCACCGAAAACGCTTGGATTTTACTATAAGGTAAGGAAGTATAATCGACCTTTGAACCGGTGATTCCTTGAACATTAGCTGCAATTATCCGCTTGTTGGTAAATACCAGTTGGTCGCGAATCGTTTTAAATGTACCGATCATCTGCTCGCCGTCAATTAGGAATTTTTGAAAATCCTCTCGCGCATCTTCGTTATCAATAGGTTTTAATTTGAAAACACTAGAGTTCTTAAAATCGATCATGAGTCATTAGTTCCTTAAATAAAAATGGGGTTCAATAAACAGTTATTAAAACATCAATCAATATAACAGTGAACTCCTGTCGCATACAAATGATTGTTTCTATTACAACGAACTCAGCATATTTGCCAACTCAGATGTTAGAAAAACAATATCACCCTTGTTTAACCAGCGTATTCGCTTGTTAAACGCTAGCGGCCTTGCGTATAATCTGCGCTAGAATACATAAAAATGACAGGGGATTAATTATGAAAAAGCGACTCTTAGTTACCGCTATTGCGGCTGCAACTATTTCTTGCAGTGCTTTAAGCAATGAAAGCGAAACGACAGGGCCTTATGTAAATTTGGGCTTGAATTACTTTGATTTTTCCAGTGATCGACAGTTAAAAAACGAAAGCGATTTTTATTTTGGCGTTGGTTATCAAACATCTGAAAATTGGGGTGTTGAGTTTGAATATACCGATTTAGACACAACTACCAATGCCGGAACCTCATTTCCGCTAGATTTATGGTCTGTCAACGGTATCTACCGCCCCAACCCTCGTGGTACTAATTCAGTATTCTGGAAAATGGGACTCGGACGTTACGGAAGCGACAATAACGATAAAACTGTCGGTCGTTTTGGAATTGGTTATGATTTTGCTACCTATGATAATCTGTCATGGATTATTGGTGCAGATACCACTCTAAATAGTGATGGTGATGCCGACCTTATCGGTTATGCGGGTATCAGTTACTTCTTCGGCAAGGCTTCATCAAAGCCAACCCCTAAAGCGCCTCCTGTACCAAAAACTCCGGTCCCAGTAGATAGCGATGGTGATGGTGTTTTTGATTCAGCAGATCAATGTAGTGGTACTCCAGCAAATACCGCGGTAGACGCAAATGGCTGTGAACTAGACTCTGATAATGACGGCGTCGTTGACTCCATAGATAAATGCCCTACAACACCAGCAGGTGCTAAAGTCGACGAAAGCGGTTGTCGCATTATTTTAACTGAAGATGTTTCAATTCAGTTGAATGTGCAGTTTGCTAACAACAGTAACGTTGTTACTGATACCTATCGTCAAGAAATCGAAAAAGTAGCCAAATTCATGCAGCAATATCCTGATACCAGTGTGGTTATCGAAGGACATACTGATGACCGCGGTGCGGCAAGCTACAACCAACAATTATCCCAAAAACGTGCGACGGCAGTAATGCAATATTTGGTTGATAATTTTGGCGTCGCTAGCGACCGAGTATCTGCAGTAGGAAAAGGCGAGAGCAACCCAATAGCGGATAACAATACCGCTGAAGGGCGTTCAACTAATCGTCGTGTTCAAGCTGAAATTAAAACCAGCGTATCTAAACCGCAGTAGCAGAAGCCGTAAAAATAGAGAGGTTTTCTGGCCAGCCTAGAAAGCCTCTCCTAGCTCCTAATCTTCAAGCTCGGCCAAATCTTTAACCAATTTTTTTGAGCTATTCTCTGCTCAAATAACTGATACTCTCGCTTAGGATTATGGGTAATATTTCCCTCAAACACGTTATTTTCCGGAAACGCGCTAATTATTTCTAATTGATTATTTTGATTTAGCCTAACCGCTAAAGCAGTCTCTTTCTCTGGCCAAAACGACATAGCATCTAAACTATTTTGGTAAGCTGGATCGCCATTGCGAGTATGTATCACCGCTTGATTTTTCACTTGCCATTTTGCTTTGGGATGGGAACCATTTAAATGGTGCTGCGCAGTTTCAGCTGTTATATTGCCAGGGTCCTTATCGTCAAAAAAAATAACATCAATATCATTCAACGGTGTTTTAGATTGATGTAAATAGTCCCAAACTAAGTTGCGAACGAAACCCGCTGCAATATAGCAATCAGGTAACGCTAATTGCTGAACCGCCAATAGCGACTCCATGCGCATTGGATCGCTTTGCAGCATTTCAATTAATCGTTGTTCAAACATTTGAATATCACTAGAAGCAAAATAGTAGCGCTTCTGAGTACTAATGGATTAATCAATTGGCAAGTGCCCCGTTTTAACTAGAATAACCGTTTCCTCTTCTACAAAAGGAAAGTGCTCACTCATATGTGGGCTCCTTATCCATGTTCTTGCCGGGTAAGATCCATGTTCATCTTTAAAGGTTCCTGAAAGCACCAAAATTTCCTCACCACCAAAATGGCGGTGGGGTTGAAATTTCTCCCCCGCTGGCCATTTAACTAAAGCAACGTGTTCATGCTCGAACGAATGAAGCGACATTACTTGTAATCCGCCTATCCCTTGCATCCACGGCTCATGATTAGTATTTATGAAAACTTGTTGCTGATCGTGGGCAGAAAACTGGTTGAGCTTTACAAATAATGTGCAACCATCTTTACTGAAGGGTGCATGTTTACTACCAGGCGGATTTCTTAGGTAACTACCTGCGGGATAGTCACCCTGCTCGTCGGAAAAGATACCGTCCAAAACAAAAATTTCTTCGCCTAAAGGGTGATTATGTTGTGAGAAAGAGGCCCCCGGTTTATAGACAACGATACTGGTTGTATAGCCACTTTCCTTTGCTTCTCTTTCCAGGGGTTTTCTCAACACCCCGGAGGAAGGACTGGATAACCAATCCATTTGATTACTATCTATAACAACTTGTTTAGAGAAGTCCAAATTTAGCATAATTATGCTCCTTAATGCGGTCTTAGCTACGCCTTCACCTTACAGCCAGCCGCCGTTTGTTGGTCTTTATTGCTTTTTATTGCTTCTTAATCGATGCAAGTTAGTCGATGTAGGTTAGTCGATGCTATTTAAAGAGCTTAGAGACAAAAGTATACCCGTTATTATCATTCGTGAATCGATGATTTATTAACGTTTAGTTACGGCCAGCCATCACACCGCCATCAATGTCCCATATCGCTCCGGTCACCCAATCAGCATTTGTAGATAACAGGTGACAAATCGTCATCGCAATATCACTTGTACGTCCGATCCTACCGATTGGATGAAAATCACTAAATCCCTGTAACGCTTCATCAACTTGCTCTTTATCAATAAAAGAATGATAGATTGGCGTCTTTACTACCGCTGGAGAAACAGCGTTTACACGAATGTTAAATTCTGCAAGTTCCATAGCCAGGTGCTGCGTTAGCGCGTGTAATCCTGCCTTAGCCATTGAGTAGGCAGAGGACGGAGTCGCTTTTATCGCTTGTTTCGCCCACATAGAACCAATATTAACAATACTGCCAGCGGAGTGAAGTTTCATATTCTCAACCACTGCCTGAGTAATGAAATAAGTCGCTTTATTCAACCCCATATAGCGCTCATAGTCCTCCATTTGGTGCGCTAAGAATGCTAATGGACTGAAGTAACCGGCAGCATTTACCAAATAGTCAATCGGTAGCTGGTGGCCCTGAATAGACTGAATGACTTTATCGATATCGCTCTGATGGTACAAGTTGGCTTGCAACAACGTGATCTCCCCCTTGTAATCAGGATTCTCCGACGACAATTCCGCCTTTGCATTGTTTAATTTGTCCGCGTTACTACCAACCAAGGTCACATTGACTTCAGCTTTTACCAGCTGGTTGGCCGTTGCTAGACCCATTCCACTAGAACCTCCGATAATCAGTGCATTGCCATTGTGAACGAACTCTCTATTTTTTGCATTCATTGTATTTCTCCGGTTAAAAACCATGTTTGATGATTATGAGTGTGGTAATCTTAGCGACGCTTACATCGCAAAAAAAGTAGGTACAAACTGGTTAGCTAGGTACTTTTTGGTACATCTTTATGAATTCAAAAGAAAAAAAATTTTCAAGAAAATCCAGCCCTAGTCGTTCTGCTAGGATGGTAGAGACTATTTATGGCTGTAAGTGGTCGCTAACGGTCTATCAATTACTTGCTGAAGGGATTAATCGTCCTGGGGAAATGGTGAGGAGCGTGGAAGGGTTATCGACCAAAGTTCTCAACAGTTGTTTGAAAAGAAACATTGATTTTGGAATTTTGAATCGTTTAGCCTTTGATGAGAGCCCACCCAGAGTGGAATATCAGATCACAGAATTCGGTAACAAATTTATTCGAATTTTAGATGACCTCGAAAAATTACAATCTGAGATTAGCGAACAAGTCGCAAATTAATCATAACTATCAAGCGAAATTAATTATAACTATTAACCGATAAGGGAATATTCATGAATCGATTTGTATCAACTTTAGTTGGAATCAGCCTAACAAGTGTCGCATGGGCTGCAAACGCCGACGAGCATACCGATATGGCCAACAAAATCCGCGCCGAAGGTTTTTATAATTCACATGTCATGGCGACTCTATCTCACTTGACCAATAAAATAGGCCCTAGGCTTTCTGGATCTCCGCAACTGATTGAAGCCAATAATTGGACGATGCAAACTCTTAAAGACTGGGGAATGAGCAATAGTCATTTAGAAGGATTTGAATTTGGCAGAGGGTGGTCACATGACTCTGCCTCGGTTGATTTAGTAGTGCCACGAAAAGTATCCTTTCATGGAATTCCGGTTGCTTGGACACCCGGTACTAATGGACGGATTCAAGGTGAGGTCGTTTTCTTGGACGCCGTAACCAGTGAAGAACTGGAAAGCTACAAAGGTAAAGTTAGCGGAAAGATCTTGATGATGACCGTAGCTGAACCACTAGAGGCACCTAAAAATGAGGTTTTTAAACGCCGAGACGGGCAGGATTTAGCAAAACTCAAAGATTTTCCCGTTGGCAATAAAGCAAGCCATGAACCATGGGGTAACGCTGCTAACCGAGATGAGTGGATGCATCGTTATCAGTTTGGAGAGTCACTCAATCGATTTCTTAAAGAAGAAAAAGTCGCAGGCGTAATCTATGGAAGCTGGCGTCAGGGTGGACTAATTAGCATA
>CAJQOL010000064.1 GCA_905479925.1 uncultured Kangiellaceae bacterium
ATTGAAGCGAAAAAACAAAAACAACATGCAATAACTTTGCAGCAAGCCTGCGAGCGGCTGGGCAAATATTTCCCAAAGCAAATGGTCAATCAAATCATCACTAACAGCGATGAGAATCAGCTTGTTGCAGAACGAAAACAAATCAGTATTTTGTTCGCTGATTTAGCCGGCTTTACATCAGTCTCTGACCGGTTTGAACCCGAAGCTATTCGCGATATTCTCAATAGTTTTCTTGGAAAAATGGGTGAACTGATCGAGCAGCATGATGGCATACTAAATGAAATTCTTGGTGATGGATTAGTTGTTCTGTTTGGCGCGTTAGATAATATGAGTAAAGCCGACCAAGCTAAAAATGCCGCAAGCTTAGCGCTTAAAATGCAGCAAGCTATGGAAGACCTTTCGAGTCAATGGCTAGACGCAGGATTCGACCATAACGTTAAGTTACGGATAGGTGTCCACCAAGACTTTGCTACTGTCGGTAACTTTGGCTCAAGCGAGATTGTCGCTTTTAGAGCGGTAGGTAGTGGCGTTAACTTCGCAGCACGATTAGAAGGATTTGCACTTCCTGGAGAGGTAGCGGTAAGCTATCCTATCTATGCCCAATGTCGTGAAATGTTTACCTTCTCCGAGTTAGAAGAAGTTCAGTTCAAAGGGTTTAATCACGCCCACCGCGTTTGTAAATTATTGTCTAGTAATTAGCTTTGTCTTTGCTAACCGTTCTGAGTAGTTTGTGTAGTCTTTCAAAATCTCAAGAGACAGTGTAACCTCATCTACAACCGCATATACCGTGCTTTAAAGCTCTTACCTTTTAACTTACCTGTAGTAATTTTTCGTAAAGCTAAATCCGCCACCTTGCGGTCAACGGCTACGTAAGCTTTTAGATCAAATATTTGAATTTTTCCTATCTGGTCGCCAGTCAGTTCGCTTTTTCCAGAACTTTTCGACTTAGCAGTTAGCGCGCCTAAGATATCACCGGGTCTCACTTTTTGTTTACGACCTCCATCTATTTGTAGTGTCGCCATAGTTGGTTTTGCCAGTCGTTTTTCTAAATAGGCATCTCCCGGTAATTCTTCAAAGGAAATAGACTGCTTTAGATAATCTTCCAACTTAATAATTAAATGAATTTCATTTTCCGCAACAATAGAACAGGCTATCCCCTGACTACCTGCCCGTCCGGTTCGACCGATTCTATGCACATGAACTTCTGGGTCTCTAGACAATTGATAATTGATTACGGCGTCGAGCTTTTCGATATCCAGTCCGCGCGCAGCAACGTCGGTAGCAACTAAAACAGATATGCTCTTATTAGCAAACATAGTAAGCGTTTGGTCGCGCTCTCTCTGCTCAAGGTCACCATGCAGAGCTGCACAACTAACGCCAAAACTTACTAACTGGTCGGCTACGGATTGAGTTTCAACCTTGGTGGTACAGAAAATAACGCTGGATTGAGGTTGGTACATAGCCAATAATTTTCGCACCGCATCCAGTCGTTGCTTTCCCGTTGCTACTTGATAAAAATGCTGGTCGATACTCGATTCATCGTGAGTCGAAACCACCTTAACGGTTTCTGGATTTTTCATGATCGACTGAGTTATTGGTTTTATTTGGTCGGGAAAAGTTGCACTAAAAAGAAGCGTTTGTCTTTGTTTTGGACATAACGAAAAAATTAAATCCAATGCTGACTGAAAGCCCATTTCTAACATTCTGTCGGCTTCATCTAAAACAAGCGTATTAAGGTTGTCTAAGTTGAGTCTTCCGCGATTTAGGTGATCTTCAATACGGCCTGGCGTACCAACAATGATATGCGCTCCATGTTCGAGGGAGCCTATTTGAGGGCCCATAGGAACACCACCGCATAGAGTTAACACTTTTACATTATGCACCGCACGCGCCAAACGCCTAATTTCTTTTGAAACTTGATCAGCTAATTCACGGGTTGGACACAGAACTAACGACTGTACCCTAAAACGTTTTACACTAAGGTTGCTTAATAGTCCCAACGCAAACGCGGCGGTTTTACCAGAGCCTGTTTTTCCTTGAGCAACAACATCTTTGCCAGATAATATCAAAGGCAAGCTCTGCTCTTGAATTGGAGTCATCTCGTTATAACCTAAAGTCGCCAAATTTTCGAGTAATGGCTGGCTCAAACTTAGTTTAGAAAAATTATTGTTAGACACTGGCAAGCCTTTCTTAAAGGGTTAATGATAGAGTTTAGATGCTATAACGCTGCAAGCGGCATTATAGCAGAATTCGGTTTTCAATGAGGGTAGCTGGTTTAACGAAACCAGCGTTTAGGATTAATCGGTTTGCCTTGATGGCGTAATTCGAAATATAACGCTGGTTGGTTTTGGCCACCACTTTGTCCTAATGTAGCAATCGCTTCATCGGCTTCGACCCAGTCGCCAACCTCTTTGTAAAGCGCTTGGTTATAACCGTATAGGCTCATATAACCTTTACCATGGTCGATAATCAGTAATAATCCAAAACCTCTAAGCCAATCGGCGTAAACGACTCGGCCGTGATGAATGGCGTTAATTTCATTACCTTCTTTACCACTTATCAAAATACCACTGCTACGCTGCCCGTTATAACGGCTACCATAGCTTCTTAATGTTTTACCCTTAGTTGGCCAAATAAGACGTCCCTTAATACTTTTAAGCCCTTCTAATGGTTGTGAGAAATCCATTTGTTCAATAGTTTCTCTCACTGAATCAATTAATTGTTGTAATTCTTGCGCGCTAATTTCAAGCTCCGTCAGCCGTTCGCTATTGCTTTCAATTTCTTTTCCTAGTCGGTCGACAATTTCTTTACGTTTACGTTTTAACGAATTTAGCTGCTTAGTTTCTGTTTCTTTGGATTTTTTAAGAACCTCTAACTCTCTGATCTCTGTTTGAATCGCTAGGTCAATATTTTTAAGCTCGTTCAAGGTTGCCTGCAGCTGATTAACTTGTTCGGTCCGAGCCTTATTCATATAGTCATAATAGACTAGCATTCTTCCTAGCTCGTCGGGGTCCTGCTGATTAAGCAACAGTTTTATGTATTCTTGCTTCCCGTTCATATAGGCAGATCGCAACTGCTCCGCCAATGCCTCTTTCTGTGATGTTTTCTCTTGATCTAAAGTACGCTGTTTTTTTCTAAGTTTAGTTAGCGCTCTGTTCTTATTGGCAAGCTGACTTATCGTGGCCCGCAATATCTTAGAAGCGGTTGCGATTTGTTTTTCCGAGCGACGAAGCTTTTTTAACGCGCTAGACTGCTGATTGCGCTTATTGGACAGGGTCGATTGAAGTGTTTCTATCTTTTCTTGAAGCTGCTTAAGTTCCGCTTTAGCAGCTTGTTTTTCGCGTTCTGCATCGGTTTCTTCTCCGAAGCACAAATGACTCCAGGACAAAAATAAACCGCACAATAGAAGAACGCCTATTTTATTCAAAAAGCGTCCTTCCTTTTAACTTGAACATAATTGGAACGAATTATTGCCACTAGTCCAAGATTTCCATTAACGGTTTTCCGGTCATTTCTTTGGGTATTGGTAGGTCTGCAATTGCTAACAAGCTAGGAGCAACATCAGACAAAACGCCGCGCTCAGTCGTTGGCTTTGCATTTCTTCCAACATAAATAAACGGAACTAAGAAATTAGTATGCGCGGTATGAGGCTGGCCGGTTTCATGGTCACTCATTTTTTCAGCGTTGCCGTGATCCGCAGTTATCATTGCTTCCCCACCGTTAGCTTGTAAACAATTAACTAACCGTTCCAAGCACTTATCAAGTGCTTCAATTGCCTTTACGGTCGCGTCAAAATTACCAGTATGACCAACCATATCTGGGTTAGCGAAATTACACATGATAAAGTCATACTTACCAGACTCGATAGCCGCAATAAACTTATCCGTTAACAAAGGTGCATTCATTTCAGGTTGTAGGTCATAAGTGGCAACCTGCGGCGACGGGATCAGTTCCCTATCTTCACCTTCAAAAGGTTTTTCGACACCACCAGAAAAAAAGAAAGTAACATGCGCATATTTTTCAGTTTCTGCAATTCTTAGCTGCGTTTTACCTAAATCCTGAAGATGCTCACCAAGTACTTTAGGTAATCGCATTGGCTGGTAGGCACAGGATGTTTTGATGCTGTCGGCGTACTGAGTCAACATAACATAATCTGACAAGGGCAACTTTTGCTCTCGCGGAAACCCATCAAAATCTGGATCGACAAACGCTTTGGTAATTTCTCTAGCTCGATCTGCTCGATAATTCATAAAAATCACCGAATCGTCAGGTTGGATAACGGCTTTTTCACCGATTAGAGTGGGTTTTACAAATTCATCATTTTCATCGCGTTGATAAGCTTCGTTCAAAGCGTCGGTTGCATTTTCAAAGTGAAACGCACCGCTTTCAGCATTGGTTAGCATTTGATAAGCCTGCTCAACTCGGTCCCACCGCTGATCCCTGTCCATTGCGTAGTAACGACCTACAATACTTGCAATACGGCCAGCCCCTAGAGAGTCAATTTGGTCGATATATTGTTGGGCACTTCTAGGTGGAGTATCTCTACCATCTAAAAACGCATGCAGATAAACTTTGTTTGCGCCTTTGTCCTTAGCTAGTTTCATAGCGGCTTTGATGTGGTCAATATGACTATGTACGCCACCGTCTGATAACAGTCCCATAATATGAACAGCGTGGTTTCCTGAAACGGCTTTATCGATAGCAGCTCCAATGACTGGGTTGGTTTGAAACTCCCCATCACTGATAGCTTTACTAATACGACTAAAATCCTGATAAACAACTCGTCCAGAGCCCAGGTTAAGGTGACCAACTTCCGAATTACCCATTTGTTGATCGGGTAATCCAACGTCGGTTCCAGAACCTGATATTAAAGTCCGTGGATATTCACTCCACAAACGATCCCATGTTGGTGTTTTGGCTGCCATGATGGCATTAGAGTCAGGTGATTCACTATATCCCCAGCCATCAAGAATTATAAGCGCTTTAGTCTTTTTCATATCATTTACTTTGTTGCTGTTCAGTATCTGGTGACGAATTATACAGCTGCAATGGAGCGGGGTATAGGATGGATTACATTAGAAGCACAATACAAATGTTTAAATTGAACCTGCGCGACACTGGTGAATAGTGCCACAACATTGCAGAATCAATCTGTTTTGTCGGTCAACTGAAAAACAGTAAGAAATCTATTACTCAAAACTAAACTCAAATCCAAAACCGTCTGCTTGTGCTTCACTTTTAAAATGAATATGTACTTCGGTTCTAGAAGGCATCAGCTCATCTAAAGCATCGCTACTTAAATAACTGTTTGCAGGGAAGGTTTTTACAGCAACGGTTTCGCTATTGGTATTAGTAAAGGTAATCTTTATTGTCGGATAAGGCTGGTCAAAATCAGCTTCGTTAACCAGTAACACCTTGACATCTAGCATGTCCTCTTGGTTTTCATCCGGCGCAACTTGTCGTTGTAATAATCTAATTTTTGAAACATCTCGTCTAGCTTTCAAATCACAGGGCAAAAAGCCGCAGACCGCTTTAATACTGCTTCCCCAGGTACTACTCCAAGCCAGCGTTTGCCGATTACTCCAGATTTGCTGGAAACCTATAACTAACAGAATTAACAAGCTTAAACCTATTAATTTTCCCTTAATACCTGAATTTGACTCGTTCACAATTTCATCAAACTCATCTAAAGGATCGGGAGAAGCGTCGGTTTCTGCCATTTGGTCAGTCAGTTGTGTTGATAGCTCATCGGAGAAATCATCGGCATCGAATTGAGACTCATCGAGCTCATCATAAGAGTCGACATCAAAAGAATCGGCATCGTCGGCATCAAATCTTTCTGATTCAATGTCAGCGGTTTCAAATTCGTCAGCCTCAAATTCGTCTGCTGAAAAATCGCCTCCTGAAGAATCATCATCACCTAATTCGTTCGACTCTGGCTCAATTGAATCTTGAGTATCTTCGGTAACGATTGTTTCATCTATTATGGGGTCTGTTTCTAACCGGCTTTCATTGCTATTGTCATCAGAGGTAACAATAGACTCAGAGTCGTCGAGGTCAAGAAGCGCATCATCTAACAAGCTATCGATTGATGGATCGTCAATGTCCGTGGCATCAACTGAAGACATCTCTTGTTCAGGTTGCTGCTGAGCAGAACCTTCAGTTCTTTCGTCTGCTGTATCTATAGAAGATTCATCCGCTTCATTGATTACGGCATGATCGAGACCTTGATCTGATATTTGGGGCTCATTTCGATCACTATCACTATCACTAGCTATTTGAGAAATTTGCTCGGCTTCGTCAAGCATCATACTCGGCTCCGGCAGAAGCTGAGAATCTGATGAATGCTCATCTCTAGTATTGCCCCAGTCTTCCTCCGACGCTTCATTTACAAGGTCTAACGAGGCTAACGGGTCTTCTTCTAAGCCAATCTCATCCGATTTAGCCGCTTCTGGCTCTTTTTCTGTTAGCTCTTTTTCTACCTCTTCGGTTTCTGCCTCTTGCTCGGCATTCATGTCCGAAACGTCATTAGATTTTTGATCGTCTGCAACAGTCGCTATAGATTCAAAGTCTAGCTGTTCATGGTGACTTTCAGGCTTCTCTGGTTCGGGCAATGACCACTCTGGTTCCGCTATGTCACTTTTTTCCTCAACTTCATCAAGTTGGCTTTTACTCTCTTCAGAGGCCAATGAGTCAGGGTTAAAATCGGGAAGCACTTCAAACTTCTGCGGCTCCTCCGAGCTAAGATTATCGTTCTCCGCTAAAGAGGATTTTTGCTGTTCGGGTTTATGTTCGTTTTTTGGTGACGGTTCGGTATTTGGTGAGGATTCATTATTTGGTGACAATTCGGCTTCCGAAGCTTGTTTATCTGCGTCGGATGAAGGTGGTTGGGATAGGGCCTGTTGCACGGGTGCTTGGTCACTACTATTGTCTGTAGGATGATTCTTAGGTTCAAGCATGTAATCAGTCGCTTGAAAAATAGCAAGACAAGCACCACATCGGACTTTACCCTTCGCCATTGATAGCAAAGAATCGGTAACCTTGAATGCGGTACTACAAGTGGGGCAGCGAGTATACAGTGTATTATTATTCACTTTTATGGGTCACTCCAATAATCACTTTTTTATTATCTACCTGTCGGATATCCTTCCAACCGTTTGTTCATTTTTCTAGCTTTCTATTTCTTTTTAGTACCCGACAACCGAGTCCACTCTTCTTGAAAAATAGCGGGCTCCATTTCGAACCACTCGGTATATGCATGACGGGTCAATTCTGCCTGACTCTCTAAAATCCCTGATAATGCTATGATTCCGTCGTTTTTGCAATGGCCAGCTATTTCAGAGGATAACTCAACCAAAGGGCCAGCTAGGATATTAGCCACTACGACCTCGGTCGATAAGCCTTTAATCGCCTTAGGATAATCGACCACGAGTCTTTCATCAAATACTTGATTTCGTTTGGCATTTTCTTGGGTTGCCAAAATTGCCTGCGGGTCAATATCAACCGCATAAACCTTACTGGCACCTAGTTTAAGCGCAGCAATAGCTAAAATGCCTGAACCACAACCATAATCAATTACCGTTTTGCCTTCTAGCTCTGCGCCATCTAACCACTCAAGACATAATGCGGTAGTTGGATGGGTACCGGTTCCAAAGGCTAACCCCGGATCAAGCATCACGTTCACTGCGGTTTCATCTGGTACCGGTTTCCAACTAGGGCAAATCCAGAGTTTTTCGCCAAACTTCATCGGCTCAAAGCGGTCCATCCATTCCCTTTCCCAATCTTTATCTTCCAATTGCTCAAACTTAGAGCCTTTGGTTTTTGAATAGAGTGAATGATTTTGCCAGCCTTTTAAGAATGCCTGAGTATCGATACTTGCTTCAAAAAGAAACATCATTTCTACTTCTTTCCAGAGCGGCGTTTCGCCGGGGGCGGGCTCTAAAATTGGAACATCTTTAGCGTCCATCAAGGTCACCGAAAGCGCGCCTAATTCGAGCATACTGTCACCAACTGCATCGACCTGTTCCTCAGCGGTTGTTAAGCGTAGTTGTAACCACGGCATATTCTAAACCCTTCTTGTTATCTTTAGCGCCGGCATAATCTAGCCAATCGCGGTAATTTTCCGTTGCGTTGCATTTCTGCAAGCTCTCAACTATTTAAGACTATCTAATAAGTGTCCAAGTGAGCGCGACAATTGTTGTTGTTGATTACTGGTGAGCATTTTTAGTTTTTTCTGCCAAAACTCAGCCACATCTTGTTCCGCTTGTTTTAAAGCCTTTATGCCTTTTTGCGTTGGCACAATCCAGCGTTGTCTAGCATCTTCTTTTGATACTGCCCGAATAACCAATGCTCGCTTTTGCAAGTCATCGACAATTTTAGAAACGGTAGGAAGAGCCACTTGCTGTTGGCTAGCAATATCTTTGAGAGTAACGGGATTCATTTGATGCACCATTCGAAGAACGCTCAGTTTAGCGGCAGACAATTGCTGAGGCGTGTCTTTTTGCTCAATCTGTCTCAATTTACGAGATAACTTATCAAGCTGCTGGTGTAGTTGCATTGGGACCCAAGGTCAAACTTTCACTATTTTTTTAAGTATAAAGTAAGCTAGGCTAACTAACAAATGGAAATAGAATGGTAAGACAATATGCTACATCAACGATCAATAGGAACTAGTGCTAGTCACCCTCTACTTTCATAGCTCGAGTAAGCAGTTCTTTAGCGGCTTCACGGGGGTCTTGCTTATTGTAAATGATATTATAGATTGATTGGCAAATTGGCATATCAATGCCTTTTTCTTCGGCTAAACAGTAAACTTCCTTGGTATTACGAACTCCTTCAACAACCTGGCCAATGTCTTTGGCTGCTTGCTCCAGTGAAGCTCCTTTACCCAACGCTAAACCAAATCGTCGGTTACGAGACTGATTGTCTGTACAGGTTAAGACTAAATCTCCCAATCCTGCCATACCGGTAAATGTTTCCGTTCTGCCACCAATAGCTTCTCCGAGACGCATCATTTCCGCTAAACCTCTGGTGATGAGAGCTGTTCTGGCATTGGAACCAAAGCCCAAACCATCCGCCATACCGGCGCCAATAGCGATGACGTTTTTGATCGCTCCACCAAACTGAACACCGGCAAGATCATCACTTAAATAAACTCGAAACGTTTGGTTAACCAGTCGTTTAGTCATATCTGCAGCAAGCTGACTATTGTCTGCCGCCAAAGTGATAGCGGTTGGAGAGCCGTTGGCTAGCTCTTTCGCAAAAGTAGGACCAGAAAGAACACCTCTTGGACAGTCTTCTCCAAAAATATCGGCGACTTGATCACATAAAAAATGACCGGTATCGGGTTCTAAACCTTTACACGCCCAAACAATACGAACTGGGCAAGTTTTAAACTGCTTAATCTTTTGAAGTGTCTGCTGAAAGGTATGGCTCGGGGTAACAATTAATATATCTGAAACACCATCAACGGCATGCTCAAAAGAATCGAACAATTCAAGGGAGTCTGGTAGCGCGATATTAGGAAGGTAATTCTGATTTGTCTTGGACTGCTTCATTTGCTGAATTTGTTCAGCATCACGGGCCCAAAGACGAGTCGCATTACCGTTCTTTGCAAGAAGAACGGCAAGTGCTGTACCAAATGAACCACCGCCTAAAACAACGATGGGATTTGATTCGATATTAATCATTCAAATATTATTGAATGGTTGTTTCGCTAGCATCACTACCAGCTTCAGCTGCTTGAGCTTGGGCCTGTTGTAATTTTTGGATGTAAAGCGCTTGGAAGTTAATTGGCGCTAGTTGTACTGGCGGAAATCCAGTTTTACCGATTAATGATGAAATTGTTTCACGAACATAAGGGTAAAGTGTCTCAGGACCCATTACGCTTAATGTATGTTGTAGTTGCTCATCATTAACATTTTTAACTAGCAAGATACCTGCTTGCTGAACTTCAGCCAAGAATACTGTTTTCTCGTCAATTTCTGATTTCACAGAAATCGTCAAAATAACTTCATAATTGTCATCCGCTACCTGTCGAGACTTGCTGTTCATTTCCATCTTGATTTGAGGCTTGTACTCAACGGTAAACATTTCAGGAAGGCTAGGCGCTTCAAATGAAACGTCTTTTACATAAATTTTTTGAATGGCAGCTTGAGGCAGATTATCTTGCTCGTCAGTGGTTGCAGCGCTTTCTGGGTTTAGGTCAATTTGATCGTTCATAACTACTTTCTCTTTTTTAATAAATTGTTAATTATCTTATATCGCATCTAGCTCGGGCTATTCTGGCTGCCTTCGGTACTAACTTTGAAATAATCGTTTTACTAAATCAATAAGAAAAATCTTGTTGATTGTATTTTTGCTCTTTTTTATGGCCTTATTAGGCGACTTACTTAACAACGGGCAGGTTATCTCCAACCCAAGACCCCATTCCGCCAGTGAGCTTGTTTACTTGTTGAAAGCCTGCTTTCTTCAAGATACTACAAGCGCCGGCAACGGTGATCCCGTTGGCGCAAACCATAATGATGGGAGTGTTTTCGTATTTTTCAAGGCTTTGTAGACTATCTTTTAATTTTGACATCGGTATATTGCGTGCGCCGTGTATATGACCTTTGTTAAATTCAGCCTGTGCCCTAATATCTACCACAATAGCACCATCGCGATTAACCATATTGGTCAATATTTGAGTGCTGACAGCCTTTGGGCCTAACGCAGAAAGACGGAACTGTATAATAATCAATGCGATAGCTACTACCACCCATGCGGATGAAAGCGCCATATGATTCTGTGCAAACTGCAATAATTCGTTCATTTCTATCCTAAAAAAATCTAGTTAAATTAATTCGCTAATTCCTTTCTAATTCATGGTAAGAAATAACGAGGCAGAGTATTATACACAGCATCATCTCGCTTATCTATGCTGGATCAACCCCTGTCCATTGGCGGCGATTTTAAGTTATCCACTTTTCAAACAAATGACATAGCTTGAATAGACCACTTTAATAAGCGACAAACGCGCGAGTTGTGCGCTAACTAGTTCTTTTAGGAGAGTTAAATTTCATGATTGATGCAAAGAAAATAGAAGAAATGGCTGACAAATTTAGCCAATCTATCCCCCCGGGCGCAAAGGCTTTTCAGCAGGATATAGAAAAGAACTTTAAACAAATGCTGCAATCTTTGCTCGCTAAAATGGATTTGGTTACCCGAGAAGAGTTTGATGTTCAGAGCAAAGTGTTGGCGCGTACTCGAGAAAAAATTGAAGTTATGGAAAAAAAGCTCGCGGAGATCGAGAGTCAAATAGCATCTGAATAGGGCGTTTGTTGAGTGAAGCCGAACAAAGGTAAACCAACAACAACTACTCAAACAAGTAGTTGTATGAATAGTTTTGTAGTAGAATAAGTTTTTGTGAATATTGCTGATATAGCTATTCATTCACACCTATTTAAACAAGTTTTTATCGAGTGGCTTTAGACTTAAACAATGCATCTAGAACTTATCAAATATTGCAGCTTTGGATATCAGTGTCCAGTAGCGCTGCTGGAAATAGATCACTCTAAACAGGTCTATACCGAAGAAGGCGTAAAATCGCTGATTAAACAAACTCCCTCAAATAGTGAAGCCGCTTCAATCCTTCGCTCTATCTACAACAAGCTCCAACAGCTGAAATACATGGAAATAGACGAAATCAGTTGGGATGACATTTCTGGGCAGAACCAATTATTTTAATAAGCCGCCTGTAACTGACTTATTCATTTAGCGACAACGAATCTATCGTGTGGCGCGCATAATTTGTTGAGCTATCACGAGTATGTTATGGTTTTCTTGATTAAGAACTCGTTGATAGACATTTAAGAGCAAAATAGAACCATGAGCTTCAGCCCGGAAATTTGCGCAACATGTCAGTCCAAATTAAACGGTAACTTTTGTTCCCAATGCGGTGAGCAACGTTTAAACCAAAAGCTACGCTCTTTACATTATATTATCTCTGATATCATCCAAGACCTCACTTCAGTCGATGGTAAGTTTTACAAGACAATTAAAACTATTCTGGTTCATCCCGGTGAGCTCGAATATCACTATCATATTGGTAAGCGAGTCTGCTACCTAAAGCCGATCACACTGTTTTTTATACTTAATGTGCTGTTCGTGATGGTCTCACCGATTTCGGATTTCTACGTAACTCTTGACGACCAAATATCCCTTCAAGGCTATAGTCCCTATATAAAGCCATTATTTGAGGATTACTTGCTGGAAAAAAAAATTAGTTATCAGGCCTTTGAGCAAAATTACAATCAGCTGGTTGTGGTGTTAGCTCGCTCCCTGATAATTTTAGAAGTTCCAATTTTTGCTTTGGCTTGTTCTGCAGTTCTTTATAATAGAAAGTATTATTCCGGTGACTATTTTAATTTTAGCTTGAATCTACACAGTTGGTTATTGATGTGGATAATAATAGCGATGGCACCAGCTTTCATTTTTGCTATCTTTATTTATCTGCTTGAATTAACGATTGATGCTAATGAAATATATTACTTAATACTACCAATCGGATTAGGTGCCTACCTATTTTTCGCCATGCGCAGAATGTTTCGGTTAACTTGGTGGCAATCTCTATGGCGTTTATTTTTGCTGTTACCGGCTTATGCAATTAGTCATATTCTTTTTAGATTTATCCAATTCTTGTTAACCGCCAGCTTGGTTGAGGTTTAGATTTTTGACTAAATGGTTAAAATGAAGTTTTGACCTCGCTAAAAAATCACCACTAAAAATTCATCCAAGTTATAGTTAGCTGCAAGATTGTTGCGACCGAAACCCATAAAAAATACGGGATTTGCGCAATGGCAATAAAACGATTGTATTTCCATATGGCTAGCACCATCCAAATAATTGTTCCCCAAATCAATAAGATATCTAAAGATGCTAGAGGCATATTTCTAAGACCAAACTGAATTGGTGTGAAAGCTAAGTTGGCAATTAAATTCAATACAAAAGGTATCGCTACTTTCCTGGCAATTTTCTGTCTAAATACCTGAATAAAAACATAGATAAATGTTATCAATATAATGGGGTAAAGTATTGACCACATAGTGCCTATAAAAGCTGGTTCGGGAGTCCATTGAGGTTTACTCAATGAATTATACCACTCCATATAAGTCATCCACCTTTCCCCTATCGTTTAGTAGCATCTAGTCATTAAGGTAAGTTACGGATTGCAAAAAAAACGGATCATATAATTGAATAACAGTGAAGTTTGTTTGTTCAATTAAATAAAAAAAGGACCACTATAATAAAATGCTGAATGCTGAGAATATGAGGGTTGTGAAATATGCTTATTACAAGTTACAAGTGTGATTGAATGTGGGCGATGCGAGGCGTTTTAACCAATTGATTATGAAGATAACTATCAAACTGGTCGATAGGCATAGGCTTGGCAAACAAGAACCCTTGGATATAATCGCATTTTTTTTGTTGCAAAAATTCTACTTGCCGTCTTTCTTCAACGCCTTCGGCAACAACTTTTAAACCAAGTTGGTGAGATAAATTAACCATTGCCTCAACAATTGAACTGTCTCGTTTATCCGAGAGCATGTTCCTAATAAATGAGCGGTCAATTTTTAGTATAGCGGCTGGGAAATTTTTCAAATAGCTGAGTGATGAGTAACCTTTTCCAAAGTCATCTAGCGCAATGGAAATTCCTATTTCCGATAGCTCAGTAAGAATATCGCTATTCCTCTCAATATGCTCGATCATAATATCTTCGGTCAATTCAATTTCTAAATAGCTCGCGTCCAATGAACTTTCCTGCAGTGCCAAGTAGATACTTTGTTTTAAGTCGCCGTGCTTAAAGTGAGAGCCTGATATGTTGATTGCAAAACGTAACTTGCCATATTTGTCAGTAATTGACTTTGCTTTTTCACAAACTTGTTTAATAACCCATTGCTCAACCCGAACCATAAGCCCTAATTCTTCGAGCAATGGAATAAACTCATCGGGGCTAACTACGCCAATCGATGGGTGATTCCATCTCAACAAAGCTTCGGCGCCACAAACCCCTTGATCCGACGCCCTAACCTGAGGTTGAAAATAGATTTCGAACTCCCCTCGCACCATTGCACGCCGAAGGCTTTTTTCCAGTTCCAACTTTAAACGGGTTTGTTCATTGAGCTCGTTAGTAAAAAATTGATAAATGTTTCGACCAAAATCTTTAGCACGATAAAGCGCGATATCAGCGCTTTTCATTAAGGTTTGAGGTAATAAACCACATTCGGGAAAATAGGCGATACCAATACTAGCGGTGACATAAAGATCGTGATCTCTAATTTGAATAACCGGCTCAACGGCTTTTTGAATTTTTGCGGCTATTACTGCCAATTCCTCTTGGTGACTACAGTCACCGACCAATACCGTAAATTCGTCTCCACCAATTCGAGCAACAATATCCGATTCTCTAACCGCCTCTCTAATTCGGTTGGCCACTTGGATCAAGAGCATGTCACCAACATCGTGTCCGTGGGAGTCATTAACACTTTTAAACCTATCCAAATCCAAGAACAACAACCCAAAGATCGATTGATTACGTTTCGCCATATCAATAGAGTGGGCGAGATGTTCGTGAAATAAGTAACGATTAGCCAATCCGGTCAATTGGTCATGGGTAGCCAGAAAGCTCAGTTTAGCTTCAGTATTTTTTCTACCAATAGCGTGCCGAATAGTACGGTCAAGTAACGTGCCAGATAACTCATCTAGTGGAATTGAATCCGCCACACCAATTGCCATTAATTCGTCGTCGGTTGAAGAGTCAATATTTGAGGAAATAATTATAATAGGCGCGCTTAATTCAAGGTGAACAATGTTCTTTACAATATCAAGGTCGCTGGAGGAATCATTGCTGATCTTTATATCGTCAGCTTGTAGCACTAAGATAATGTCGAAAATAGCATTTTCAAACAACTCTCTGGAAAACTCTGACTCACAGGTCAACTCATAGCGAGACTTGCTTCGCTTAGACAGCATTTGTTGAATCTTAGTACAGTGTTGTTCGTTTTTCTCGAACAACAATACGTTGGTCATTATTGCGTCCCGTGATTGATGGTTAAAGAACTATCAAGTGAACTTTTACCGCAATTATTGGTAATAACGGTAGCAGATCAACAGCTACACACTTTTTGCTATTCAAAAAATTATAGAGGGTTAATTACCAATTTGCCAATGCTACTAAGATTGACGCTTCAATAGAAACCGATAAATAAGTTGATGAATACGCTTTCCATAGGGTGGAAAAGCCATTTTAGCGGAATAAAACTTGCCTCTTTTCAATACGCTTTTGGCGGCGCTAAAGGTCATAAACCCTTCTTTTGCGTGATACTTACCCATGCCAGACGGGCCAATTCCACCAAACGGCAAATCCTCTTGAGCGACATGATTAACCGTATCATTAAGACATACACCACCGGCATGAGTTTGGCTCAACACTCGCTGCTGTAGCTCTTTGTTATGGCTAAACAAATAAAGCGCCAGTGGCCTCGGTTGCTCGCCAATAATATCAATTGCCTGATCAATCGTTTGATAGGTGACAATCGGTAACAAAGGGCCAAAAATCTCGTGCTGCATAACTTGCATGGAATCATCGGTATTCAAAAGCAGCTGCAACGGCATTAATCGAGTATTTTCATTATCGTGCTCCGCTACCGGAATAACCTTAGCGCCTTTCGTTTTAGCGTCCTCAAGCCAACTCACTAGTCGTTGATACTGTCTATCATCAATAATCCACGAGTAGTCTCCCGAGTCAGGTTTAGGGTAAAGTTCGCAAAAATGACGCTTAAAGGCGCTAATCACCTCTTCTAACTGACTCTCATGACACAATACATAATCCGGAGCCACACAGGTCTGTCCGGCATTGAGACACTTACCGTAGATGATTCTTTCCACCGCAAAATCAGCGCTAACATCTTCGGCAATCAACACCGGCGATTTGCCACCCAGTTCAAGGGTTACCGGTGTCAAATGCTGCGATGCCGCCTTCATAACGTGTTTACCTACTTGGGTTGAACCGGTAAATAACAAATGGTCAAACGGCAAACCCGAGAACTCAGCGGCCATCTGAGCATCCCCTTCAACTAATGCCACTTCATCGCTGGAGAACGCCTCACTCACAATCTCATTCAGTATTCGATTGGTATAGGGGGTAAATTCACTCGGCTTGATAAGGGCCCGGTTGCCAGCGGCAATCGCCGCAACAAGCGGACCAAGGGATAAGAAAATAGGATAATTCCAAGGAGACATAATGCCAACCACACCTAACGGCTGCATAACAATACGGTTTTGCGCAGGCTGAAAAAGTGGTGACACCTCTCGCTTTTGAGTTTTCATCCACTCGCGCAAATGTTTAATCGCATGGTCAATTGACATAATGGTCGGCATAATATCCGCCAATAAGGTTTCATCTGCAGAACGATGCCCAAAATCCGCTGAAACAGCCTTAACTAACTTCTCTTGATGTTTTAATACTGCCTGCTTAAGCGCTTGTAGTTGTTGTTTACGCAGTGTTTCACTGGCAAACGGAGAAGCTTTGAAGGCTTTCTTTTGACGAGCAAGTAGTTCGGTAACATCGTGAAAGCTCAGTCCAGCTTGACTTAAGTGAGGTGTTGACTGGTTTTCAGAAAATTGCATAAAACAACCATGGTTAACAAAAACGATGAAAAAAGTAGTAGTTACCATTAACAAATTCAAGGCATCACTTTTTTAGACCAACAGATGTGACGCCAAGCAAAAACAGGTAAACTAGCCGACAGATAACGGCTCTTTCGAGTCTCGAATACCAACCCTTTAAAGATACACAATGCCCCTATGGATGTCACACCAATTTTAGATAGTTTAAATCAAGCCCAGCGCGAAGCGGTAACCGCTGACGCTCCAGCATTACTGGTGCTAGCGGGGGCAGGATCAGGCAAGACTAGAGTATTAGTTCACCGTATTGCTTGGCTTATTGCCATGGAAAACTTAACTCCCCACTCAATCATGGCGGTTACCTTTACCAATAAAGCCGCCCATGAAATGCGATCGAGAGTAGAGAGCCTACTTGGCCGCTCAAGCAGCAGCATGTGGATTGGCACCTTTCACGGCCTAGCGCACAGATTATTACGAGCACATGCCCGTGACGCAAATTTGCCTGACACCTTTCAAATTTTAGATTCTGACGATCAGTTGAGAGTTATTAAGCGGGTTATGAAAGAAATGAGTTTGGATGAAAATGAATGGCCCGCTAAACAGGCGCAGTGGTTTATAAATCATCAAAAAGACGAAGGCAAACGACCGTCGGATATCAATCATCGCGGAGACTTGTTTACCAGCATTCATAGCAAAGTTTACTTTCAATATCAGCAAGCCTGCCAGGTGGGGGGGCTGGTAGACTTCGCAGAGCTACTATTTAAAGCCTATGAATTAATAAGAGACAATGTTCATTTACGAGAGCATTATCAAGAGCGCTTCAAGCATCTTTTGGTCGACGAATTTCAAGATACTAATGGTATTCAATACGCTTGGATTAGATTGCTAACCTCAAACGATTGCAAAATTACCATTGTTGGTGATGACGATCAGTCCATTTATGGCTGGCGAGGTGCAAAAATTGAAAACATTCAGCGTTTTGAAAGTGAGTTCAATGAAAATAAAACCATCAGGCTTGAACAGAACTACCGTTCAACGGGAAATATTCTGCAAGCCGCGAATGCCGTCATCGCCAATAACCAAGAACGGATGGGTAAAAACCTATGGACCGAGGGTGACCAGGGAGATCCTATTTCAATTTATGCGGCTTTTAACGAGCAAGAAGAAGCTCGATTTATAGCCAGCCGTATCGATGACTGGTATCAGCAGGGCCAATCCTACAAAGATTGCGCCATCCTTTATCGCTCCAATGCACAATCTCGTGTTTTGGAAGAATTTCTTTTGCAACGTCAAATCCCTTATCGTATTTATGGCGGTTTGAAGTTCTTTGAAAGGGCAGAGGTAAAAACAACCTTGGCCTATATTAGATTGATGTACAACCACCAAGATGATGCAGCCTTCGAACGAGTCGTTAACGTTCCGGCGCGGGCACTGGGTCCAAAAAGCGTTGAACGAATTAGAAACCTTGCCAGAGAACAGCAAATAACGCTTTGGCAGGCTTCAAAATTAGTGGTGGAACAAAAGCAACTATCACCTAAAGCGAGTAACTCTCTAGATGGTTTTCTTAACCTTATTACAAACTGTTTTGAGGAGTTTTGCGAGTTACCATTATCGGAACAAGTTCAGCTAACCATCGAAGCCTCTGGGCTTGATAAGCTCTACGCCAAGGAAAAAGGGGAAAAGGCGCTCGCTAGGAAAGAAAACTTAGCGGAATTAGCAAACGCTGCTAGAGAATTTGATAGTGAAGACTATCCGGAGCTTTCGCCGATGACGGCTTTCTTAGCACATGCCTCCCTTGAAGCCGGAGACAATCAAGCTGAGCAATACGAAGACTGCGTTCAACTAATGACACTACACTCTGCTAAGGGCTTAGAGTTTCCATTAGTTTTTATTGCCGGAATGGAGGAAAAACTATTTCCACATATGATGTCAATGGACGAGCCAGACAAACTAGAAGAAGAGCGTCGATTAGCCTACGTAGGCATTACCCGCGCAATGAAAAAGCTTTACCTTATTTATACCGAAAAACGACGACTATTTGGCAAAGAAACTTACCCATCGGTGTCACGCTTTGTTAAAGAAATTCCAAGCGCTCTAAAAGAAGAAGTACGGCTAAATGCTCAATTATCGCAGACTAGTTATTCCTCTAACTCCAGTGAGAGCGGCGGTAAACCGGCGCTAGGCAATCAAACAGGTTTTGCCTTAGGTCAAATGGTGGAGCATGCCAAATTTGGCACTGGTGTCATACTCAACTGCGAAGGCGAAGATGCCCAGGCAAGAGTTCACGTTAATTTTGATAGTGTGGGCGCTAAATGGTTGATGCTAGCTTATGCTAAGTTAACCGCTGTTTAGCCCGAAAAGTTTACTTTAAACAGGCAAAAAAAGACCCCAAGACAAAAATCTTGGGGTCGATGTGAGATCGAGTCTGGGGAAACTCAACCTCTGTCCCGCAATGTTAGGAGGGGTAGCGGGACGATGCGCAATGCATCTGATTATTATGACGGCCATTGTGCCAATTAGTTGCATTAATTTGTTTAGGTAGATGTAAACAAATGTTAATACTCCAAGAACGAGTACCGCAACAGCTGACGACAAGCTATAACCCTGAACTTATTCTTTTAGATAAAGCTGGCTAGCCGGTTTATACATTAGCCAGGATGCCAAAACGTATTTGTCATTAGACTCTGGTATACAACCTCTATGAGTGTAAGTGAAGTTGACCGGAGCCAAAACTAAACTCCCTTTTTTGGGGGTTACTTTTTTATTCTGATAAAAAAACTCGGTTTCACCGCCTTTATCGACATCATTTAAATAAATTAACCACAGCAATACTCTATGCAGCGATTTTTGCGCAGGATCAGTCGGATGGGGAAAGTGCTCAGAGTGCCAATGGTGATAACCGCCGCTACCTTTTTTGTATTTTTGTAGGTTTATTTCATCCATGGTGTATATCATTTTTACCATATTTTCGACTTCGGCGTTATTCATGCCGTCAATATCTTTGGGAAGAATACTGCGTATTTTGCCACTCTTCGGATCTTGATATTGTGGAGAGATAGCGCCGGTTAACAGGAATGGAAACTGTTTAGCATATTGTGCGCTCGCTCTTAAGATAGCATGGGAGAGCTGATTACATTCTGCTTGCCATTCCGGTGACTGGCTAATGTAGCAGTCTAGGCTGTTTTTCATCGACAGATCAACGCCAGAGCCTGTTTTTCCAGGCTGTTTTCCTTCATGGGCTTCGAATTTTTCAATCAGATAGTCACAATATTCATCACTTAGAGCGTTGGGATATTCCAAAATAAACTGAGGCAAAATAGTTTCCTAGGTCAATAAAAATAACAATAAAACAGGTGAAATCCAACATAGATATTAACTGAGAAATCAGTTAAATTAAACTTAACCTACACTTTAAAGGCACGCTTAAGTTAGCGGCCCTTCCAACAAGAGAATCATGATGCACAAATATCTTGCCTCTATCTCACTATTTTTAGTTTGCCTAATTATAGATAGTGGTAATAATGTAGCTAGTGAGGAAGTCGAACTTCAACCCCCTGTTGCGGCCATCAAGTCACTAATTGACTTAAACTGTGACCATGATAATCAATGCAAGTTAATTGCGGTTGGGGTGTCCGCTTGCGGTGGACCACAAATATATCTACCTTATTCCGTAAAAAACAGCGATGTGGCAAAGCTTAAGTCACAGGTGGCTTTATTTAATGGCAAACAAAGATTACAAAACAGAAAGAACTCGACGGTTGGCACCTGTAACGAATTAATGCCGCCGAAAACCTTTTGCGCTAAAAAACGCTGCCAAACTAGTGCAATTAACCATGTTTTAAAAGAACGGTAACTTTAAAAAAGGAACACCGCATGTTCTCAATGATTGTTAAAACACTTAAAGCGCTAAACTCAGAGCAATCCGCCGGTCAACTGGCAACGGCAATTTCGCTCGCTTTGATTTTAGGGTTAACGCCGCTCACTTCTTTGCACAATGTATTGGTTCTTCTGGTTGCCTTGTGGTTTAGAGTTAATTTGGGAATGCTAATTCTGAGTTATCCGCTATTCGCACTACTTGGTTACTTACTTTCTCCGCAATTTGATCAATTCGGCTATTACCTGTTGAACCTAGCGAGCCTACAGCCCCTTTGGACAGAGTTTTTTAACACCGCGATCGGTCGCTGGAGTAATTTCTACTATAGTGGCGTGATTGGTTCCTTGGTGATTTCACTAGTATCAGCCATTTTGCTTTATCCATTATTTCGATGGTTAATCAACCGCTATAGAGACAAGTGCGCTGCGGTAGTGGAAAAATTGCGGATTAGTAAAATGCTTAAAGCAACTAATTTTTGGCGACGTTACTCAGAGTCATAATATTACACTATAAGCTGCAAAGTTAATGGCTAGACAACGAACCTAACGACCAAGATTGACAACTTCAATCTTGCATCAACAAAATAATGAGAAAATCTATGAAAATCATTCGAATATGGGGCATTGCAACATTTCTTGTTCTAATAGCGTTAGGGGTTGTGCTTTGGTATTTACTTGCTCCAAAACTGATAAAAGACGCCATTGAGGAATCTGGCTCTATCGCAATAGGCGCAAAGATGGACATCGCGGATGTAAACTTAAAGTTATTTCCGCTCGGTGTAGAGATATTGAACCTTCAGGCGACCGATGTTGATGCACCTATGACAAATCTAGTCGAAATTGACAGTATTCGATTTGGATTAGACTCCCAAGCGTTGGTATGGAAAAAAATATTTATTGAGGAGCTTTCAATTGAAGGTGTCCAACTAAATACCGCGAGAAGTTCCAGTGGAAAAATTTCAGGCTTAGCGGAATCTGTCCCAGAACAATCACAAACAGCGGATACTGGAAAATTTGAGTTACCGGATTACTCCAAAGAAGAAGTAATGGCTATTGTCGAAAATGCTGAGCTCATAACGGTTAAAAAATTAACCGCTTTGCAGGCTGAACAAAAGGCCATTAGAGAATATTGGAGTGGCGAGCTTAAAGACAACGATAATCAAAAGAAATTGGAGGCGCTTCAAGCTGAATCCAAGCGATTGATAGCAAGAGCTAAAGAGAACAAGTTAAATTTGTTGACCGATAGGAAGGCTTGGAAAAAACTCAAAAAAGACATAAAAGCTGAGCGTAATCGGCTTAGCCAGCTTAATCAAAAATTAAAACAAGATAAAAGCTCGTTGCTCAAGCAAGTGAAAGAAGTCAAGAACGCGCCGCAACAGGATATAGACGCGATTGTAGCGCAACTAGGTTTGGGTAATGGAATAGACGGTTTATCTGACCGACTTCTTGGCCCGCAATTCACACCGTGGGTTAATCGATTGTTAAAACTAACCTCTAGAATGGGTGATGCGACCGAAAAAGACCCTCAGCAAGCAGTCGCTCACGATACTGCCTTTGGTCGTAAAGTGGACTTTGAAGATCGGCAAAATTTACCTGATCTGTTGGTATCAAAAGTTGCCATGAACGGTAAAGACGCGAACTTTAGTATTGATGCTACGGGATTAAACCTTGGCTATTTTCCTTGGCTGATAGAACAACCAGCTTCCATTGATTGGACCATTTCAGGAGACGGATCTTCAACCGGCAAAATCACCAGCAGCTGGAAAAATCGAAACACTATGAACTCGACGATTGATGCTTCCGTTTCGGACTGGACACTTAATAAGCTACCGCTACTTACCACAGAAAAGGGAGCCTGGTTAATCAACTCTGGGCAACTTAACGCGGCAATTAATGGAAATATGACACTTGAAAGCATTGCATTAGATTTAGACATTCAACTAAAACAGCCTAAAGTGCAATCACCTGAAAACCTTAGTGGCTGGCAATCATCGATGCACGAAGCACTAAACCAACAGCAAGTCATTGATATCAAAGTGACAGCAAGCGGTTCACTTAGCAGCCCCAAGTTGTCAGTTAGCTCCAGCCTCGATAAGCTATTCAAGCAAGCAATTGGTCAGCAGTTAAAACAAAAAGCCAACCAGTATAAAGACCAAATAGCGGATGCGGTTATGCAAAAAACTGGAGACTTATCTGGCCTTGGGGCCGGCGTTGATTTTAATAGTCTAACTAGCCAACTTACCGATCAAGATGCATTATTAGAAAAACTATTAGGCGGTTTTTAATAACTATATCTAAAAAGAGGTCTATTCGGACCTCATATCTAATTAAGCAGGTAGGTTGCCAATAATTTTCCTTGCTAATCAAGTATCTCCGCGTCTTAGTTAACCTTTTAATACTGCTTCTAATAACGGTTTTAACACCACTTCCGACCTCTAGAGTAAATTTACGTAAAAGATTTCGTAACAAAGCAATAAAATCCGGTATTCTGTGCACTATTTCCGATCAATTTTACTAGTTTAATTACTCTAATCCGTTTTACTATTTAGTTAATAATAAGTTCGTAAAAGTCGGTCGATATTGAACGACAAGCGAACAACAAAACCAATGGAGCATTAACAATGAGAACACAGAAAACAATAAAACTTTTAGGACTAACAGCGTTCGCTTTATCTGGCTTAACTTTGTCAGTTAGCAACGTTATGGCTGCCAGCATTGAAGATACAACTTCACTGCCAGTAATTACCGACGATTGTGGTGGTGAAGGTTGTTCAGACCGAAGAAATCTAAGCCTTGAGCAGTTTCAAGCATTACTAACAGCAGCATCAAACGGCGAGCGAGCAGATGCATCAGCTTCTGAAGGTGCAGCTAACGCCAACTCTGATCAGTTTTACGGAATTGGTCATAACTTACCGCAAACGGTTTATTTGAACTTCGAACAGAGTTCTACAACTTTCCAAGCCGTTGCTTTTCAGGGCGTACCTGAAGTTTTTGTTAGTCACCAATATACTCAAGAAGAAAGAGATACAATTCAAAGCAATATTGAAAATGCATACACAGATTTCAAAATTAAGTTTACTCAAACAATCCCTGAGTCAGGTGACTACTCAACATTAAACTTTGAGTGTCAGGTTGAGGGCGGTATCTGTATCAACTTCTCAGGCGGAATTTTGTTTGGTCGCGCTCAAAGCATCGATTTAGGAAACAGAGATCGTAATGACACGGCATTTGTTGATGCAAATCTTTGGGAAGTTATAGCCCAGATCGACCCAACCGGCGGTTTTCTAACGGCAGTTTCAGGCATTCCTGTTGTTGACGGTGATGTTCAAGCGGCTTTATCAACTGCGGTTGTTAATCAAGCATCTAATACCGGCGCGCATGAACTAGGACATAACCTAGGCCTACGTCATCATGATTCTTTCGGTTCGCCTGGTAACGGTTTACCTTCAACAGGTGTTCCTAGCCCAGATGCATTCTTCCCAGTATTTGACGGACTACAAGAAGGCGACGAAGCAATTCTTCATACTATGGCTTCTGGCGCAAGTGTTGGTTCTGGATTCACAGACAGCACCACTCGTTTCCGTTTCTTCTCTGAGCGTTCTGCGATTAAACTAAAAGCTGCTGAGCGTGGAAAAATCACTCACGAAGGTGCTTTCTCAACGGGACAAGCGCGTATTCCTTTCAGAAACGTAAACATCCCTAATACTATTTTAGAAGGTGACAATGCGGGCAAAGACTTGCGCGTTAAAGCATCTATTATTGCAGGTGCCATTGATGTAGCTGGCGAAGCTGACTACTATCGTTTCAATGCTAAAGCTGGTCTTACGCTAAGCGCTGAATTTAATGGCTTTGATGTTGCTGTAGGCGACTCGGTTATCGGTGCTTTACGTTTGTTCTATGTTGAGCGTGATGGTTCCCTAAGCCTAGTAGCTCAAAACTTCCAAAACTTTGAAGGTTTCGATGCTTTCTTAATTGACGCACCTCTAGAAAAGTCTGGTGATTACGTGATTGAAGTATCTGCACCTAACTTTGTAAGCTTTGGCTATAACGAAGATGGTTCTCCAATCCTTTTCCCACTGGATGAAACAGGTAATGGCGCACTTCGTAGCGGTGACTACAACCTAACAATGTATATTGTTGCTGGTAAGTAGTACTTTTTACGCTAGTTGAACAAGCCGCTGAGCACTTGTGTTTAGCGGCTTTTTTATTTCTCTCGTTTTTATTTAAACCATCAATTGCTAACGAATTCTAAGCTTGTGGCAACTTGTCTCTCACTTAGTCTTGAATTAAACCCAAAATCTTCCTATACAGCTAAACCTATAACCTATACACAGCGCTAATTAGCCAGTTAAAACGACGACCTTGGTCTATACTTTTCAATATAGGCGAGTGATTAATCCGATGATTTATTGATTGCTCAGTTGTAACCTTATAAATCAGCTAATTCTGCTAATGCATGCCGGTTATCTCGGGCACCTTTTAGCTAGTAGAATAAGCCCATTTTATTCGAGAGGATTGAGTGTCAGATTTTTGTTTTACCCGCTTAAAACTAGTGCTTTTTCTGCTAGTTAGCTTTTTTTGTGGCTTCACACAAGCTCAACGACTAAATGTTAATCAGATTGACCGGTCGGTTGATTTGCCTTCAAGGATGCTTACCCAAGTAGAGCACCTTTCTAGCGGGTATCTGTTATTTAGCAGCGACGCTGGAGCCTACTTATTTGATGGCTACCGGGCGATTCCACTGGTACCAGCTACCACTAAGCATGCTAATGCCCTTAATTCACAAATTTATGACACTTTAGAAGACTCTAATGGCAATATATGGTTTGCTACCGCCGTGGGGCTCTATAATCTGAAAAGTGGCACTAGCGAGCTAGTCGAATTTGCCCATGAACCAAATAATCCAAATAGCTTGGTAAATACACATGTGCGACGAATTCTAGAGGACAGCCAAGGCAATTTGTGGTTTGGCACACTAAATGGACTTTCGCGATATAACCCATCTAAACAGCGCTTTACTAACTATCGCCGCTACATGGGACAATCTTCTCAACAATCTCTCGGACAAGCTTTTGTTTTGATGGAAGAGCCTAATTTTGGGATTTGGTATGGCACCAATGCCGGCCTGTTTTTGGTAAACCCCTCAACTAACCAGCTAGTTAAACAGCTAGGCGTGCTCAAGGACAGCTATATTACATCCGGATTTATCAGCGATAAAAAAGAGCTTTGGTTCGGCATTGATCAAGGGGGTATTGTAAAAATCGAGCCAATATCTCGAAAGACCACTTCTATAAAAACGGGTAGCCGAGGACCAATAAAACTAAAGAATAATGATATCTGGGCACTTAAGCAGGACTCCAAGGGTTTCATTTGGATAGGCTACTGGAATAGCGGTGTTTCGGTTTACAACCCGCATCAGCAAACGACACATAGCATTGATTATCACGCATCAAATAAAAACGCGCTTCCTGGCGCTTCGATTACAAGTTTTACCCAAGATGATGCTGGATTAATCTGGATATCCAGTAATGATGGTGCTGTTTGGTTTGACCACGAAAGTCTAAAAATAGATTACTTCTCAGATAATTACTCAATAGACACGCCGGCCGACAAAGTGGAAATTGTATCGGTAATAGAGGATAACAACGGTGTGGTCTGGATGGGTACCGAACAGGGGCTTATTAAGTGGAATACTCAGACCGGAGAGCATCATCAAACTAGGCATGATCCGGCGGATTCTGAAAGCATAAGCAAAGGTCATATATGGAAAGTTTATCCGGTCGATGACCTACATTTGCTCCTAGCAACCGCGCGAGGTATCGATTTCTACAACAAAATCACTAACAAAGCGGTACACTTTGACCATTTAACCACCCGTTCTGGCTCAGCCATAGAGAACCCTTTCTACGCAATTCTTCGTCGCGATGAAAATCAGTTTTATGTCTCCAGCAGCGCGTCGACAATTCATATACTCGACCCATTTAAAGGCACTGTTGAGTTACTATTTGATGCAATGGATAATCCACTGACCGAAGATGCAGAGTATTTTTCGGTGCTATTTAAAGACAATCAAGGTCATTTATGGCTGGGTTCCACTTCGGGTTTATATCGGCTAAACGTCTCAGATAATTCGGTAATAGGTTTCAATGCTACGCAGTCTGAAAATTCGTTAAGCGGCAATGTGATTTACGATATTATTCAAGATCAACAATCCCGTTTGTGGGTAGCGACTTCTAGTGGAGGTATTAATCTAATTGATACTGAATCCGGTACCGTGAACTATCTCACTCAGTCCGACGGTTTACCATCCAATTCGATTTTGAATTTAGTAACTGATCAGCTAGGACAAATCTGGTTTACTAGCCGTAGTAAGGTAGGTGTAATCGACCCTCAAACCCTTGACGTTCAAACCTATCCAGCGCTGTCTTCTCAAGATCTTTTTTTCTCTGAAGGAGCAGCGACGATTAACAGTCAAGGAAAGATTTTATTTGCTGGCCACGAGCTCATAAGGTTTAAGCCCAATGCAATTAAAACTAGCCAATTCCAACCAAACATAAAAATCTCAGCTATTAGCAAGATGCACCAACCGCTCGAAGATTTTAACCCGCTCAAAAATAGCCGCACGGTTGAGGTGTATCCCGAGGATAGCCTGCTCTCTTTCGAATTTACGAGTTTAGATTATTCTGCTAATCGCAGTAGTCAATACCGATATCAATTATTAGGATTTGATAATGATTGGTTACTACCGGGTAAACAACACCGGGCAACCTATACCCATCTTCCCCATGGTAACTATAAATTTGTAGTTCAAGGGACAAATAGGGATGGACTTTGGAGTAACAATACTGCTCAAGTTGACCTTGTCGTCCACTCGACAGTTTGGCAAACTTGGTATGCCTACGTCAGCTATTCAGTACTGTTTTTATCAACCTTATTGATGCTATTTATCGCTCAACGAAATAGACGAGCAAAAGAGCAAGCAAACCTTAAAGCAATACAACTTAGCGAGTCGAGACTTAAAAACGTTCTTTGGGGAAGCGGGGACGAGTTCTGGCGCTGGAATCTTAATACTAACCAAGTAACACGAACAACAAGCCATGCAATCGATGAGGAGACAAGTGAGCGGTCAGTCAGCTATGAGTCTTTAATGATAGACATTCATCCCGACGACCGAATAGTAATACAGGAAATGATTGATTGCCACCTACGAGGAGAACAAAGCTCCTATGAGGCGCAATTTAGGTTATACGATGAAAAGACCGAAAGCTGGCAGTGGCGAATGTCTCGAGGACGAATTGTCGAAAGAGATGAAAACGGTAAACCGTTGATATTGGCGGGAGCAACCAAAGATATTGACGAGCTAAAAAAGACAGAAAAACAACTGAGGTATTTAGCAAATTATGATCAGCTGACCAAGCTTCCTAATCGAGCTTTATTTAACGAACATCTAGGTCATGCCTTAAAACTCGCGGAGCGTTTCCAAGAAAAGCTAGCGGTATTATTTTTTGATCTGAACGGCTTTAAAATGATAAACGATACGCTTGGACATGGCGTTGGCGATCAACTATTACAAAATGTCTCTTCACGACTCAAGGATGCATTAAGGGACGTGGACAGCTTTGCTCGGTTAGGGGGTGACGAGTTTGGTTTATTAATAGAAAGGCCAAGCGATATTAACAGCATTAAGCCGTCAATAAATAGAATAATTGAAGAGCTTTCTGTTCCATTTGAACTTAACGGGCATAGCGTAGTGGTTTCGGTTAGCATTGGTGTTGCGGTTTATCCTGAAGACGGAACCCGGGCTTCCAGCTTACTAAAGCATGCTGATATAGCAATGTATGAAGCCAAGAAAGTGGGAGCTAAAAATTATTGTTTTTTCAAAAGAGAAATGAATGCAAACCTCATCAATCGTTTAGATATGGAAAAACAAATAGAAAATGCTTTGGCCAATAATGAACTTGAAACCTATTACCAGCCTAGAGTGTCAGTTAACAATAACCAACTAGTCGGATATGAAGCTCTGGTTAGATGGCGTCATCCCGAGCGAGGGTTAGTATCGCCGGCCGAGTTTATTCCGGTAGCGGAAGAAACAGGACAAATATTAGATATTGGCTTTTGGGTTTTAAATGATGCTTGTCGACAAATGGCAAGATGGCGATCAAATGGCTGGGAAATTTGTGTTTCAATCAATATAGCCGCGTTACAGTTTCAAAAATCCGATCTGGTTTCAAACGTTCGAAAGGCGATTGAATATTCCGGCTTGGATCCAAGCGCACTTGAATTGGAAATAACTGAAGGAACTTTGATCAACAATATCGAACATACCAGAGAAGTTATTTTGAAATTAAAAAACATTGGTGTTCGAATTGCTTTGGATGATTTTGGAACGGGTTATTCATCTCTTGCCTATTTGCAGCAATTACCTATAGATGTACTAAAAATTGACCGCTCCTTTGTTAATCAAATATTGCATTCAAAGAAGTCAGCAAAATTATCAAAAGCAATCATTAATATGGCTCACAGCTTAGAGTTAGAAGTTGTTGCAGAAGGTATCGAAGAACAAGCTCAATTGGACTTTCTGAAAGAGACCGGCTGCGAAGAATATCAAGGATACTTATTTGGCAAGCCTCAGCCCGTTGAAGAAATTGAAAAGAATAGACTTGTAGAATGAACCGATACAGCTTTCAGAATGTTTCTCAGTTGTTTTCCTTAAACATACCCCTACAAACTATTCGTCAACCATTGTTATCGCAATTCTTTCTTCTTCTCGTTGTTGCTCTTCCATACGCTTAATGAGCTCCTTTCGTTTATCACATGGCTCGTCACAATCGCACACTTTCTCAAGTCCGAGATCCGATATACCTCCGCAACTGCCTTTAATTTGTTTTTGTTGAAAAATATAACCGACAGCCATAATGACTACAACTATAAGCATAATAATAAAAGCGAGAATGAAATTTTCCATGATACTTGTCTCTTATTTCAGCCACCAGCTAATTGCTGGCGCTATTAATAATATGTGATTTGAAAACACTAGAATGATGATAGCTATATCCATCTTCGGTTTTAATCATCAGGTAAATTGGTAATTGATTTGCCTCTGCAAAACCTAAAGATCGATCTGCGCCCATCACCATAAAGGCGGTGGCATAGGCATCTGCTACCATGGTTTCGGGGTGCAGCACCGTTACAGAAACTAAGCTATGTTTAATTGGTTTACCGGTTGTTGGATCAATCGTGTGCGAAAATCGCTCCCCATCCTTTTCAAAGTAATTTCTGTAGTCCCCCGATGTTGCAACTCCCAACCCCCTTGGTGCGAATACTTGTTGGATTTGTCTTTCTTGGGTGGGTGCTTCAATAGCTAATCGCCATTCTCTCAGTTTAGGACTTAATCCATTGGATGCAGTTTCTCCGCCAATCTCAACCAAGTAGTCTTTTATCCCCTTCTCTTCTAGCAATTTCGCCAAATAATCAACACCAAATCCTTTTGCGATAGCGGAGAGGTTTATTGAAATTTCTCCATCAAGTTTTTTAACACACCCTTGACCAAGAGCAATTTTTTCAAAACCTATTTTTTTCAGTAATAGTTCTATCGTCTTATCGGAAGGAACTAAGTCATTAGTTTCTTTTTTATCAAATCCCCATTCAGCGATCAATGGACTAACCGTTGTATCAAACTTTCCATTCGTTTGCCGGCTAATACGCTGAGCACTTTCTATTACATAGAGCGTTTCCTTAGATAATGGTTGGCATGCAATGGAATTGGTTTGATTAAATATCGACAACTCAGAATCATCAATATAGGTTGACATTAACTGATTAACTTTCTTTAGAGCTAGGTCTATTTCGACATGTATTTCATTTATCTGAGAGGTTTTTACTTTAAGGGTAACTTGGTAAGTTGTTCCCATGGTTAATCCGTTGAGTCGCTGATAACTAACGGAGTCCTTCTGGTCACAACCGACAACGGCAATACTAAGCACTAGCACGGCAATAAGCTTTGCCATATTTTTGCTCCATTTATTACTTTTTGATTCTTTCATGGTTAGTCGACTGGCACCCAAATTAAGTATTCGCAGCTCTATTTTTGATATTTACAATTAAAAAAGGACAGAATATCTGCCCTTTCTTTTACTGCTTTTGAATCTCAGCGTTAACCACCAAAATCGTCTAAGAAAATATTATCTCTTTCTACTCCAAGATCCTCAAGCATCTTGATAACCGCTGCATTCATCATCGGCGGTCCACACATATAATATTCGCAGTCTTCCGGTGCTTCATGATTTTTCAAATATTCATCGTGTAGAACATTATGGATAAAACCGGCATAACCGTCCCAGTTATCTTCTGGCATAGGATCGGATAAAGCCACATGCCAATCAAAGTTATCATTCTCTTTAGCTAATTGGTCATACTCGTCGGTATAAAACATTTCTCGCTTACTTCGAGCGCCGTACCAAAAAGTAATCTTTCGGTCGGTCTTTAATCGTTTAAGTTGATCAAAAATGTGTGAACGCATGGGAGCCATACCAGCACCACCACCGATAAAGACCATTTCGCTTCTAGTTTCTTTTGCAAAAAACTCTCCGTATGGTCCAGAAATAGTCACCTTGTCGCCGGGCTTTAAATTAAAGATATAAGAAGACATTTTTCCCGCAGGCAAGCTCATATTACGCGGCGGTGGCGAAGCAATTCTAACATTCAGCATAATAATACCTTCCTCGCCTGGGTAATTTGCCATTGAGTAGGCACGAGTAACTGTTTCTTTTACTTCAGACTCAACGTCCCATATCTTAAAGTGATCCCAATCTGGATGATACTCTGGGTCAACATCAAATTCCCGGTAGCTAAGTTTGTGAGGAGGACATTCAATTTGAATGTAACCACCGGCACGGAAAGGAACGCTTTCTCCTTCCGGTAATTTTAGCTTGAGCTCCTTAATAAAAGTGGCTTGATTGTCGTTAGAGATAACTTCACATTCCCACTTTTGAACACCAAACACCTCATCAGGTAGTTCAATTTCCATATCTTGTTTAACATTAACCTGGCAAGACAATCGATAGCCTTCTCGCGCTTCTCGTTTATTGATATGGCCCTCTTCGGTTGGTAGCAAAGAGCCACCACCAGAACTTATTTTACATAAGCATTGACCACAAGTTCCACCACCGCCACAGGCAGAGGGAACAAAGACGCCGACATCCGCTAGCGCACCGAGTAATTTTCCGCCGGCATTCGTGTCAATAGTTTTACTGTCATCACCATTAACACCAATACGAACCGCACCGCTGCTAACTAAATTAGCTTTGGCAAATAGAATGATTAATACCAAAGCCACAATCACTAAGGTAAACATTGATACGCCAACAATAATTGTTTCAAACATGAACTCTAATCCTTTCTATTAAAGTTGTACGCCGGAGAACGACATAAACGCTAATGCCATCAAGCCAACCGTAATAAAAGTAATGCCTAAGCCTCTAAGGCCATCAGGTACGTCGCTGTATTTCATTTTTTCTCTGATACCTGCTAACGCAACTAGCGCTAGCGCCCAACCAAAGCCACTACCGACCCCGTAAACCACTGATTCGGTTAGATCGTACTCTCGCTGAATCATAAATAAACTGCCACCTAAGATAGCGCAGTTAACTGTGATTAAGGGCAAGAAAATACCCAGTGCTTGATACAGAGCAGGGAAGAATTTATCTAGGGTCATTTCCAAAATCTGAACTAAAGCGGCAATAACGCCGATGTAGACGATTAAGCCAAGAAAACTGAGATCAGTATTTGGTAAACCAGCCCAAGCTAATGCACCCTCTTTGAGCAAGTAAGTAGACAAAATATTGTTTACAGGAACCGTGATTGTTTGAACAACTATCACAGCTACCCCCAGACCAATTGCCGTTTGTACTTTCTTTGAAACAGCTAAAAAAGTACACATACCCAAGAAGGCCGATAACGCCATGTTCTCTACGAAAACAGAGCGAATAAATAAACTAATATAATGTTCCACTAGTTAGATTCCTCTACTTGCTCTGGTTTCCATGCACGAATTGCCCAGATTAAAAAGCCAATTATGAAAAATGCACTGGGTGGAAGCAGAAATAAACCGTTGGTTTGATACCAACCACCATCTTTTATTGGTGTTAAAAGGGTGTAACCCAAAACACTTCCGGAGCCAAACAACTCTCTGATGACAGCCACTGCTATAAGGATTACTGAGTAGCCTAATCCATTACCAACACCATCAAAGAAGCTCATTATCGGCCCATTTTTCATTGCGTAAGCTTCAGCACGGCCCATAACGATACAGTTTGTAATTATCAGTCCAACAAACACCGACATTTGTTTTGCCGTTTCAAATGCGTAAGCTTTCAGTAGCTGGTCAACAACAATTACTAAGGAAGCAATAATCGTCATTTGCACAATGATTCGAATGCTTGAAGGAATTTGATTTCTAATTGTGCTGATAACCAAGTTTGAACAGGCGGTTACTGCAGTTAGAGCTAGACACATTACTAACGCAGTTTCTAATTTACTTGTAACCGCAAGTGCGCTACAGACCCCGAGGACTTGCAGAGCTATAGGGTTATTATCCCAAATCGGTTTGACTAGGACCTGTTTGATTGCTTTCGCTTCAATCGCCATTATGCTTCTCCTTTCTTAACATCGAGCTTTGAAAGGAATTTACCGAAAGCTTGATCACTTAACCAATAGTCCAACATATTTTGTATGCCTCGAGTTGTCATGGACGCGCCAGAAAGCGCGTCCACTTCATAGTCGTTTTGAGGAATGCTTTTAACTAACTTTAAGGCTGGTTCACCTCGGTCATTAAGTGCCTTTTTGCCATTCCAAAGTGCTAGCCAGTTGCGGTTTTCAACTTCCCCCCCCAGTCCAGGAGTTTCACCTTGTTCGTAAAATTTTAATCCGACTATAGTCTGTTTATCAGATTCAAGAGCAATGAAGCCATATAGTGTTGAGTAAAGTCCTTTACCGTGAACAGGTAGTATAATTTTTTCGACTCGCGATTTTTCTTTTACTAAGTAAACCGCGACAACTTTTGAACGACGTCCAATCCGTGCTAAGTCATTTTCAATAGCAACACTCATTTCTGGGTCTTTTGCAGCTTGTCGTTGATCATAGGACTGGGGTTTTGCCATTTCGACAAATTGCCCAGTGGATAGATCAACAAATTTTTGCTCAATATTAGCAAAAGCCGATTCGATATCAGTATTTTCGTTGAGCAAATTGGCAGCAACCAAAACATTCTTTTTCTTATCCAAGAGTGCATTATTGATTTGTTGATCTTTCAACATCACCGCAATGCTCGAAACAAGCACTGAGCAGACCAAGCAAAGTGCAACTGCTACGATTATCGTTCGCACAAAAGATTCTTTATTAGGATTAGCTGACATAACGCTTAGCCCTCCTTTTAATATTTGACTGAACCACAAAGTGATCGATCAGCGGTGCAAATAGGTTAGCAAACAAAATAGCGAGCATCATACCTTCTGGGTAAGCTGGATTAACGACTCGAATCATGACACACATAAAACCAATCAAAAATCCAAAGTACCATTTGCCTTTATTAGTCAGTGATGCTGAAACAGGGTCAGTTGCCATAAACACCATTCCGAACGCAAAGCCGCCGGTCACCAAGTGCCAGTGCCAAGGCATCTCAAACATTGGATTACTGTCGCTGCCAACCCAGTTTAAAAGGAATGACGTTGCGACCATACCAGCAAAAACCGCCAGGATAATTCGAATCGAGGCAATACGCAGATACGCTAATAATAATCCGCCAATCAAAATCATTAAGGTTGAGACTTCACCGATTGAGCCAGGAATAAACCCATAAAAGGCATCCCACCAGTTTTGATTAAAACCATAATCAATTGAACCAACCGTTGCGGCTGCGCTAACTGCTAGGGGCGTCGCTCCGGAATAACCGTCGACTACATTCCATACTTCACCAGACATATCCGTTGGATAAGCAAAGAATAAGAAGGCACGACCCGCCAAAGCTGGGTTAAGAAAATTCTTGCCGGTTCCACCAAAGACTTCTTTGGCAACAACCACACCGAACGATATGCCGAGGGCAACCTGCCAAAGCGGGATATCCGGTGGAAGAATAAGGGCAAACAGAATAGAGGTAACAAAAAAGCCTTCGTTAATTTCATGTCCACGAACCGAAGCAAACAAAACTTCCCAGAATCCACCAATAATAAACGCGGTAGCGTAAATTGGCACAAAATAAAGCGCTCCAATAAACATAGAACTAAGCACATCTTTCGAATATTCAGCGCCAAAAAGGCTCATCATCCATCCGCGCCAGCCGTCAAGAGCTGTAACACCGGTTGTGCCCATAGCGTCAACGGCTTGATAACCAACGTTATACATCCCCCAAAACATCGCCGGGAAGGTACAAGCCCAAACAAAAATCATAATACGCTTAAGGTCTATGCTGTCTCTTACATGAGAAGCTGTTCTGGTTACATGACCAGGCGTATAAAGTATTGTGGTAGTTGCCTCGTAAAGCGCATACCATTTTTCATACTTACCACCTTTCTCAAAATGTGGTTCAAGGTGATCAATATATTCGCGTAAACTTTTCATTAACCTTCCTTCTCAATGGTAGTCAGTACATCTCGCAGGATAGGACCGTATTCATACTTTCCGGGGCAAGCAAACGTACACAATGCAATATCTTCTTCGTCAAACTCTAAACAACCTAGTTGCTGCGCGTTATCAGTATCACCAACGGCAATCGCTCTTAATAATTGAGTGGGCAAAATATCCCAGGCCATAACACGCTCATAACTACCAATAGGCATGATTGCTCTTTCGCTACCGTGGGTAGAAGTAGTCATATCGAAACGCTTGCTGCTAGTAACATGAGATATAAATGCTCGAGTCACCGAAAACTTCTCTGTTCCAATGTGCAGCCAACCAAATAATTCTTTCTCGCGACCTTCAGCAAGAACGCTAACTTGATTATGATAACGACCTAAGTAATTACGGTGATGAACAGCAATATGACCATTAAAAACAGAGCCAGAAATAACTCTCTCATCACTTTCGTCAATCTGACCATCCAATAATTGCGACAAATTTGCCCCTTGGATAGTGCGTATTAAACGAGGCTCTTTGACCAACGGCCCCGCAACAGAAATAACTCGCTCGCTATTTATTCGACCGCTAGTAAACAGTTGTCCAACGGCAATCACGTCTTGATATCCGATATGCCAAACACTTCTTTCGCCGTTAACAGGTTTTAAGAAATGGATGTGAGTTCCAACATTTCCAACCGGGTGAATACCGGAAAAAGCCTGGTAATTAGCAACATCATTTTTCTCGATAGCCAAGTCTTTATCGCCATCATAAGAAACAAATAATTCACCTTCGGTTAAATGCTTTAGAACCGTTAAACCATGACTAAAAGCTTCAGCTTTCTCACTTATGACAACCATTGGGTCAGCGGCTAAAGGATTACTATCGATAATAGAAACAAAAATAGCGGCTGGTTGGTCGGTTTTTTGAGGCACCTTACTAAATGGTCGAGCGCGCAAAGCGGTCCACAGACCTGACTCAACGAGGTTATCAACAACGTCATCACGCTCTAGACTTGATAGTTGATCCGCCGAATACTTGTTAAACTCAACGTATTCATCTCCCTCAATAGCGATGCTGACAGATAACAGCTTTCGCTTTGCTCCGCGATTTATCGCTGAAATCGTACCGCTCGCTGGCGCTGTAAATTTGATACCTTCGTTCTTTTTATCTGTCCAAAGCAAATCCCCACATTTCACCTTGTCTCCTAGGCGAATATTCATAGATGGCTTTAACTCTAGATAATCTTCACCTAAAACCGCTACTTCAGTGACTGGTGGGCCATCAGATATTGACTGCTCTGGGCTTCCTGAAATTGGAAGATCGAGACCTTTTTTAATCTTAATCATAGAATTATTCTGTGGTTTCGTTAATTGTGTTTTAACCTATCACTATAGTTGAATAGCCTCGACTCTGCCGAAAATACCTGCAACCAAGTAAGAGATTTATATAAAATCTGTATTTCTGCGCCAATAAGGTTAATCGACCCCGTCAATTCAAGCGCAAAGAATCGTAAAACAATTGTCAAATACCCCCTAAAACACAGTTTTTAGCGCTTAAAATGAAGGCCTATATTTGAACGCGCGTATTATACGGGGATCGATCGATATTTGACCAGAGATAATCAGAAAAACTTATAACTAATCAGCCGTCTTAAGTCGTTAATTGCAAGTGATCTAATAAACCAGTTCGGCAAAGCCGTATGAGTAGTCATTAACAATTAAAAAATGGGTATTTTATCGGACTTGAACTATATTTAATAATATCTAACGACAAGCGAGAATTTGCCAAACTATTATTTATTTGGGCTGTTTTCGTCGCAGTCACAAAAGGAATAGCACTTGTCAATACGTTTATCTGGCTTTTGTCAGTATCCAAGCAATTTTTCTATTTTAAGTATTCTGCTTTTATCAAGGTGGGACTAATGATTTGGAAAAACTCGATAAAGAATCAATTATTGATGATTATTCTATCTATATGCGTGGTATCGCTCACCACGGGTGTTTTCATAATAGGATTTAATTTTTATGAAAATAATCGTGATAAATTACTGAAGGATTCAATTAATCAAGCCAAAATATTAGCGGCCAGCGTAGACTCTTCATTGCTTTCAGAAGATTACGATACTGCATTGCTCGCATTAAATACGGCGGTTCTTGATCAAGACTCTAACGCAGCGATTTTTAACATGATTGGTAAAAAATTCGCCACCAGG
>CAJQOL010000065.1 GCA_905479925.1 uncultured Kangiellaceae bacterium
AGGCTCGATCATCTCCAGCAATGATGGTGGAACTCGCGCTGTCGCAGTTGATATTGCAGGGCCAAGCATTACTGAGCTCTACCAAGCGGCGGAAGCGGTCTTTCAAGCAGCCGAGGATGCTTTTGATAATCCACAGCTAAATACTAACCCCGGCTCTTTAAGCTTGAATCAACCGATGATCGAAATTAACCCGCGCTGGGATCGACTTTCTGAACTTGGCCTCAGTAGCAGTGAGCTCGGTTACTCGGTATCCGCATTGAGCGATGGAGCCTATGTCGATGAATTCATTCTTGCCGATGACAAAATAGATATGTTTTTGTTTAGCAGCGCAGGCAATCAGCAAAATATTGAGCAGCTTTCTAATTCACCAATAATTACCCCTGCCGGGAAAGTGATGCCATTAAATGCTTTAGCGGATTTAACCATTAGTAAGAGCAGTAATAGTGTGCGACGGGTTGATGGCAATCGAACGGTGACTGTATATATAATTCCACCGCGAGAACTCGCGTTAGAAACAGCGGAACAAATTGTCAGGGCCGAACTACTCCCTTCGCTTTTACAACAGGGAAAAATCGCTCAGGAAATTATTGTTAGCATTAGCGGCGCAGCGGATCAGTTGGAATCAACTAGGGCGTCCCTATCGGGTAATTTCTTGATTTCAATTGTTTTGAGTTATTTATTGTTAGTGGCTATTTTTACCCACTGGCGCTTTCCGCTTTTTATTTTGGCGACGGTTCCGTTAGGTATGGCTGGTGGCTTGTTAGGTTTAATTACCGTTAATGGCATAAATAGCTTACTCGAGAGCTTGGGCCTTAGTAGCTTTCACCAACCGTTTGACATGATCACCATGCTCGGCTTTTTGATTCTTTTAGGTACCGTTGTCAATAATCCAATTTTGATTGTTGATGAAACTCGAAAATACTTGCAACAACAAGGTGCATTAGTTACCGACGCCGTCCGGCACGCAGTAAAGAAACGCTTAATGCCTATTTTGATGTCAACAGCCACCACCATTTTTGGATTGGCACCCTTAGTATTTATTCCTGGAGAAGGTACTGAGTTATATCGCGGGGTAGGAATTATTGTTTTAACCGGAATATTGTTTTCGACGTTGCTAACGCTTAGCTTTTTACCGGCACTGTTGGTCAGTGTGATGAAGGATGAAAACGCTTATTAGTTTATGAACTCAGTAATCTAAGCGACCGATTTAGACCAGCTATTTGACCGCGACCTAATAGTTAGGAGATACCCTACAAATCCCCCTCTCCCGCTGGAGAGGGAAAAGCTTGCGTTACTCTCTATGTTTTTGCTCTCTATGCTTTTACTCTCTAAGCCGCAGAGCCTGCACGCGTATCGCGAGCCAATTTTTCTAGCTAACCACCAGTTTTTCTTCAACAGGTTCAAGGCAAACTTTGCTTTGCTGATGAATGCCGTTTATTCCGTTAACTTTACACGTCGTCTCGACAATGACGAAGCAAATATAAGGAAAAACAATAAAGCCACCCACCAATTCATCGAACCACCACCACTACTTGACTCTGGCGGTTCTGGTATTGGATCTGGTTCAACATCATAGTTTATTGGTTCGAGCTCCGCTTGAGCTACTACTAAGGAACTTGCATCATTTGGGTCAGTCCCGTCATTATATTCCTGAAGATTACTGTTACCATCACCGTCAGCATCTAGAGAGGCATCCGCAGCGTCTTGCGGGTCTAACCCGAAGCTACTTTCCCATGAATCAGGCATTTGGTCATCATCGGAGTCTAGCGTTGCATCAGCGTCGAGTGGGAACGGGTCGTTTAAATTATTGACCCCATCGCCATCGGAATCATTATTTGGATTATAAGGCTCGTCATCAAGAGCAGCGCCAGCAAATACTAACCCCATGGGCTGGTCAATTTCGTCGTTTTCATCGAGGAATACCTCCATGAACGCGCCGCTTTGACCATTGTATTTAAGGATCTGATTGGTTTTGCTACTACAAACATAGAGATGACCATCGGGACCAAAATCAAGGCAGGAAGGTTTATCTAATCCACCACTTCCTGAAATAACAAAATTCGAAACAAAATCGCCATTGGTCGATAACTTAACAATGTTATTACTACCTACATTGCTTACATAGAAATTTCTTTCGGGTCCTTGTACGATGTGCTCAGGCAGATCAAAATGCGCCCCCTCAGAAAACACGTTATTCAAAGTCAAACTGTCGGTATTAAAATGAATAATTCTATTCTGGTCCCTAGACACAACCAGCAGCTCATTTTCAAGCCGCAAAATCATTCCTCTTAAACCTTCTTCAAATTCACTACTGGTGAGCTGATTTACCTCTAGTCGGTGTCCCTTAACAAACTGACTTAACCTGTTTGGATTTGCCCCACTGTTTAAGATTAGATCTGCATTATCTTTAAATAACAAGTGATTAGGAAAATTGGTGTATATATCTCCTCGGTCAATAACAACATCGAGATTTTGACTTAACCTATCGAATCGCATGACGTCGCTAAACGCGATAAAGTAAATTTCTCCGCTCGCAGCGACACGGATTTCGGAACGAAAAGAAAATCCACCTTCATCTACCGAAAGTAATACGCCGTTAGACTTTCCAGTACCGCCATTAAAACTTAATAAATTGTTACTCCCTTTATTGGCAATAATCAGCTCAGAATTCGTGATATCACCCAAGTCACCAAAATCATTTACGCCATCGTTATCATCGTCAAGATCTTCTCTATCACCCAAAGTGTCCCCATCTGCATCGGCAAACTCATCTTGGTTATTAGGTAATTCATCAGCATTGTCGCCAACACCATCTTGATCTGTATCGACGGTCTCATTGGGATCTAATGGTAGCTGGTCAAGAGTATCTAAAGTGCCATCATTATCATCATCATCGTCGGCATTATTGCCGATGCTGTCACCGTCTGTATCTGTCGTCTCAGCCGCATTATTTGGAAACTGATCTTGATTATCACCAACACCATCATTGTCGGAATCTTGAGTTTCCGAAGCATGGAAAGGAAACGCGTCCTCATCATCAAAAACACCATCACCATCAGTATCAAGCGTACTAGGTAAAAAAGGAGTTACCTCGCCTTCCACAACTGTTGGCATTAGGTCAGCATTTTGTTGTGCAAAACTTAAAATCGTCCGCGCGTTATCAGCGTTATTGGCGTTTCCGCAAGCAATACCTCCGCAAGTAACATTAGGGTTTGAGAATTTGTTGAGACCATAGTTTCGATTAAGGTCTCCGGTACCAATTGACGACATAATGGTATTAAATTTGTCAGCTATAATGTACGCACCACTATAGGTCCGAGAGCCTACACTATTGCCATTAACCTGTTGATGACCGGCACCAAAATTATGCCCAACTTCATGAGTAAAGGTATCGTAGCAAAACGATCCTCCGCTATCGCCAACATTACTTATGTTAATTAATACGCCAGGGACGCTTCCAGGAAAGCGAGCGACACCACAAACACCGCGTTCATTTAACTCATGAGTTCTAATCATTGCGACGAGATCCGCCCCAAGTTCAGTACGCAAACCTGCGATTTGAGTAAGTGAAGCATCTGTTGATTGGCCGGTCAACGCTGCCTGCAAATCATCTAGTGCTGAGAAATCTGAAGGTTTTGTATAGTCAACAAACTGCGTTCCTACCAGTCGTAAGAATACTTCAATATCACTGTCGACAAACGCTTGATTAGTGGTAGCGACTTCCTGATTAAGTAACGTCTCTGCAAGACCGCCTGGATAGGCTTCTACTATGTTTGATGTATAGAGCAAAAGTGTATCGACCACCACGAGCGCTTGGGGCTGGTTTAACGATGTATCCTGTTTCGTTCTACTCGAACCCGTTTTCTTAATCTCAGAGAGCTCACCCACAACATCGTCAAGCAATGGCTTTCTCTTAACCGATTTATGATTAAGATCTAACGACCAAATAGTGCCGTCTTTCACAAAAAGCCTCATTCGGGTATTTGCTCCAAAGACATCAGCGATTCCGCCACCTTTTCCGATGGTATAAACAACACGATTATCAGTTCCTTGAAACAACAAATTACCTATATAAGTTGTATCTCCGTTTAAGTGAGAAACCTTATGGAGTACCTTTACTTGAAAATCTCCCGACGACATGGGTAACACTAATGTCTCAGCTTCAACTCCTGATTCTCGATTGATTGAGCGAGAAATTAGAGAATTACTGTCGGACTGGTAATGATAGGATTTAAGTGCGCTATTAGGAAAAGATTTAAGGTGCTGAGGCTTACTCAGCTCTTCGAATTGTTGCACAGAAAAAATTTCCGTTGCGTAACTATTGTTTAGAAACAGAAAAGCTATACCACCTAAAAACATCAACTTGATTAAGTTCTTCATAGTCATCCCTTTTGATTAGAAACGTTTACCCGTTAGTTTCGCCATGAACTTTAGACGTGCTATTGGCCTTGTCATTTGAATGTATAACAAAACAGATAACAATGGCAATGTAAAAAATTATCATTTAGCCACCTGTTGAGTAAAAGTAAACAACTGAAGGGCTTCCAGCGCAACAAGGAAGGTTCAAAATATATCTATTTATGCGACTTGACTAAAAAAAGGAATATTGTCGCCGTATTATCGTTAATACGGCAATAGTAGTACGCGCCAGTTGCTTTTAAGATAGTTGCTTTTAAGATAGTCGCTTTTAAGAAAGTCGCAACTATAAATTGAGTTGCAGCAATAAATTGAAAACTATTAATAGTTGATTACAAAGGGAGTTATTTAGATATGAATATATCTGCCACAGATGAGGAAACATCGATTGATCTAAAGCACTTGAAACCTCAGGTTAGACTCTCTATAGCAAGAGCTGATGAAGCCCTAACTAAAGTATTGAGTGAAGCGCAAACGGCACTTTGTGCGCCTGCAGAAAATAGTACAGAGCGAGTCTGGGACGCGAAATTAAAAAAACCGTGAAATGCAAACTTTTACTTACTGTTCCAAGAACTATGTTACCCCTAAGCCCCTGCCATTTAAAGGTGGACCAATCTAATTGGTTCTAAATTTTGAATTATTTTTGATTTTAAAGTATTGCTAATTTTTAAACATTTCCTTTTCTAGAATAATCGCAACTTTAGGCCGCTTCTGACATCTAGAAATACCGGTATTAAATGACTTGTAACTTTGTAAAATAAACGTCTATCTCGGTAGAGGAAAAAAAGGGAAACTACAAAGCGCGACCGCATAAATACTGTTTATCAACAGCGGGTGTGATAAAGTTAAGAAGGACTCGTTAACTAATTTTAATATTCAATTAGCTCAACTTTGTTAGTAGCCCCCCTCAAATCATGGAAAACGACAATGAATAAAATTAAATTCGTTACTGCTATCTTTGGACTCTTTAGTCTGCTCACACTATCCGCTTTTGCCCACAACAAAACCACAAAATCAGCTGCGGCAGGAAACGTCGCTAGCAGCATGGTAGGAACGATCATAGTCGTCAACAAAAAGGATAATACCGTTAGTTTTGTTGATATCGCGAGTAAGAAAATAAAATTCACCCGGGCTACTGGAAAAGGTCCCCATGAGCTTGCCTTAACCAATGACGGTTTGTGGGCAGTAGTAACCGACTATGTAGGCGGTAATAGTTTGTCCGTCTTCGATGTCAAAAACGCCAAAAAAGTACGTACTATTGGTCTCGGTTCCTACCCGCGACCTCACGGCGTATTGTTTCTCAAGGATCAGCGGCGAGTTGCAGTTTCATCAGAAGGTTCGGATAGTGTCGTCATTGCAGACATACATTCAGGCCAAATCGAAAAAGCAATCAATACTGAACAGAAAGGTTCTCATATGGTGGCGTTACCGGCATCGAGCAAACGTGTCTATACCACCAATATGGGTTCAGACAGCGTATCTGAAATGGATATTCAATCAGGGAAATTATTGCGCAAGTTAGCGACCGAAAAAACACCGGAAGCAATCACCATCAATAGAGATGGAACAGAGCTTTGGGTCGGTAGTAATGAAGATGGACTGGTCACCCTTTATGATTTGGCGAACGGCCAAAAAATAGATCAGTGGAAAGGCTTTGGCTTTCCTTACCGTATCTTGCTCACAAAAGATGAACATTACGCTGTTATTCCAGACTATACCAATAATACGCTCGATATTCTGGATAGGGTTAATCAAAAGAAGCTACACCAAATTAAATTTGAGCGCGGAACAACCCCGAAAGGTGTGTATTTTCATCCCAACGATCGTAATTTGTTTATGTCAGCTTATGGAAAAGACAAAGTGTTCGTTATAGATATATTGTCTGGAAAAGTACTGTTTGAACTTCCGGCCGGTGGTGGACCTGATGGAATAGCCTTTACGCCATTAACCTTTGAGTAATACTGCGACGATCATCGGTCAGCCAACTATCGACCTTCTTAATCGAGCCTGAAGGTTCATGGCTTGAACCCGTGTCAATGTTAAGTAATGAATCACAAAGAATCATGCTATGCCTAAGCCAACATACAAACTTACTAAAGTAGCTATATACATTTGAGATGACTTTTCTCATAATGTCTAATTATTCCTTCGGTTATTAATGGTTAGAGTTTTATGCTTGGTTTTTTAAGACTTATATTTGTTCTGCCCTTATTTGTTCTGTTTTGCATTATCGGCACACTAATCTCTTTAGTGAGGCCGTTTCACCGAAATAATACCTACGCTGTAGCTAATCTGTTCTCAAAGCTCGCACCTTTAATTGGCATCAAATTAATAGTAAGAGTACCAAAACATTTAACCGAGACTCCCAAAGTCATTATAGCTAATCATCAAAGTAATTATGATGTGATTACCGTTGCCGGTGGCGTAACCCCAGGGGTTGTTAGCGTTGGCAAAAAAAGCCTAAAATGGATCCCTGTTTTCGGTCTATTATACTGGCTTAGCGGCAATATTTTCATTGACCGTAGCAACAAGACTAGAGCCAAAGACACCATGGATCAGTTGTTAAGCCGGATGAAAAAGAGCAACCTATCTATTTGGATGTTCCCCGAGGGAACTCGTAGCAAAGGCCGAGGTTTATTACCTTTCAAAATGGGGGCCTTTCATATTGCACTGCAGGCTAAAGTACCCGTTCTACCGATCGTATCAAGCAGTATCGATTCGTTATCCATCAACCGTTGGAATAATGGCCACGCCATCATTGAGAGTATCGAACTTATTGAGACAAACGGTTTTGAGGATAAACAGGTTAGAGACCTAGCTGAAATTGCTCGCAGTAAGATGTTGCAGAAAATTGAACAGTTAGACGCTGAAGTTTCGGCCCTTAACCTCAAATAAAATGGCTCAACTTGTCTATTTTTACTTGTCTGTTTCGATTTGCCTGTTCCGATTTTGCAATTTTGATTTAGCTGTTTTCCTGTAGCCAAGTACTTTAGTTCAAAGTTTTTGAAGTGTCGCTAGTAATCGTCACTGATGTTGCGCAAGGTATTCCAATAGAGATGACTCTACTTGCTCGCCAAGCTTAAACAACTTAGATTCTAACTCTAAGACGTTATCATAAGAGGCATCTCGTAGCGTACGTTCGAACGTACTCGTATGTTCAGCTAGTTCGTTTGCACTAATATTCAAAGAACTTCCACGAAGCGCATGTAATACGGCTATTGATTCATCCCACTCTTGTGCGCTTAAGTGGCGCTTCAGATTAGCGCTATACTTTTGATAGGAGTCATGAAAACTTCGCAGTAAGCGGCAGTAAAAACCAGTCTTCCCACTCACTCTTGCTAGTCCCTGAACAATATCCAAGCCAGCGTAGTTCTGGGTATCACTGGTCGGGACTTGTTGCTTTTCTGTAGCCGGTTCTTTGTTTTTATCCTTAAGCTCTTTATCCTGCTCGAAAGTCAAAAATGCCGCTAACGCTCGATAGAGCTCCGATGTTTCTATCGGTTTACTGACGTGATCATTCATGCCTTTTGACAGCACTTCATCCTTATGTTCTTTAGTCGCGTGCGCGGTCATAGCAATGATTGGCAGTTTTTCCTTTGAGTATTTTTTTCTAATAATTTCGGTAGCCTCAATACCGCCTAATACCGGCATTTGAAGGTCCATTAAAACAACCGAATAATCTTTCTTTTCAATAGCTTCTATAGCCTCTTTGCCGTTATTAGCAATATCAACCTTTAGATTCGCCCTGTTTAACAGATACTCTGCAATTTCTTGATTTACAATCAGATCCTCAACCAATAGAACTTCAGCACTCTCGAATCGACCGTCAGCCGAAACAGCTCTTAGTTGTTGCTCTTTGCTCAACGCATCTTGTTCGACTAGTGGCAGCTCCACAATAAAACAAGAGCCACGTCCCTTTTCGCTCGAGACTGTAATATTTCCACCCATCATATCGATAAAATACTGGGTAATGGTTAAGCCTAAACCAGTGCCACCAAATTGACGGGTGATCGACCCATCAGCTTGGCCAAATGCATTAAAAATTCGACCTATCTGTTTTTCGGACATACCTATGCCCGCATCCTCTACCTTCAAGGTATAGCGCTCTTGTGTTTGCTTTATGCTCACATTCACACTTCCTTCGGAAGTAAATTTAAGGGCGTTGGATATTAGATTGGTAAGAATTTGTCGAAACCTTAGCGGATCGGCATCAATATAGCTGGGAAATTGTTTTGGAAATTGACAGGCCAGTTCAATACCTTTTTCTTTAGCAATTGAACGTAACCCAGAGACCGTTCCGCGAGTTAATGAAATGACATCCGTGGCCTCCATTTGGATAACCATTTTGCCCGCTTCGATTTTGCTAAAATCTAGAATATCATTCACGACGCTCAGAAGGTGCTGACCTGAGTTAAACGCGTTACCTATCCACTTTTTTTGTTTTTCAGTTAACTGGGTATCAAGAGTCATAGTTAGCATTCCTAGAACGCCATTTAACGGTGTTCTAATTTCATGACTCATATTAGCAATAAATTCTGATTTCGCCTTTACAGCAGATAGCGCCTTATCATGGGCAACTTTAAGGTCTTGAGTGCGTTGTACAACTTGCTTTTCTAAATTCTCGCTCAACTCTTTTAATTGTGTATTGCGCTCATATAACTCACGACTTTTGTCCTCGAGTATTTTTTCAGCCTCCATGCGAGCTTTTTTCTCACGCTGTACTCTTTTTCTTAGTCGCTCCTCGCTCATTTAACACACTTCCTATGTTTAACTGGGTGTTAGTACAAAGTGGGTTTTGTGAGTAGAGCCTTCTATAGAGTCTTCTCTTTCAATCGAAAATGACTCTTTGTAATAACCTGAAGTGGCTTCTATTAGACCATGAGCTAAATCTGAAAAACCACGAGTTGAGGAATAAAAGAGATGAAAAGATCCGTCCTCATGTTCCTTATAAGCGAAAACCGGTAGCTCTGCGTCGGGATACAGTTTAGCGACTTCGACGTGGATATGATCATCAATACTCTTCAGAAACTCTAGTGTTCCATCAGCCTGCTCAAAAAAGGTGGTAAATTTTGTGTAAAAAACGACACCTAAGTGATTACCGAAGGCTTTGATTAGATCCGGTACATCGACTTTGGTTATTTTTGACAGTTCCTCCACCATTTTGACCAACTCATTGTGGTCATAGGTACCAACAGACGTATAACTGCCATCAGAGCTTAGATCGGCAGCTTCAAGCATATCTTCCATGGTATCTTCGCCAAACTTGCTTTCAACAAGCTCCATAAACTCAGTAAAAACAATACCTTTCACAAAATCACTCCTCTGGTCAGCAACTATTATTAAAGTATAGTCTGAATTTGACGATTTTCTATTCTATTCTCAGTACCTCATTTCATCATATTTTCGGACCAGGGGTCGTGGACATCAGACGTTATTGATAACAAAAGAAGATATGAGATAGCCGGAGTTAAAGCCGTTGACGCCACCTTAAGGTATTATCCTAAGAGTGAGTCTTAAGCATATTTAGCCCTATCCTTCTCCCCTATTGGTCTAAAATCATTGATAGCGAGTCGCAAATTGATTCCAATATTGGTTAAACTAAATATGGATAAACAACTTATTAAGTGTCTTTATTACTGAGAACAGCAAATCATGACTAAAAACAGCGAAGAGAAGACTCGCGGTAGAATTACTACGCGTACCATTGCTATGCCGGCAGATACCAACCCCTCAGGCGACATTTTTGGTGGATGGGTACTTTCTCAGATGGACATGGCTGCCGGAATTTGCGCAGGACAAAGAGCTCAATGCAGGGTTGTTACTGTGTCTCTAGACTCAATGGCATTTATCCGACCGGTAAAAGTGGGCGATATTTTAGGCGTCTACACTGAAATTACTGAAGTCGGAGTCACTTCTATGAAAGTTCACGTAGAGGCATGGGTAAGGCGTCGTCGAATTGGCAGTCGTGAAAAAGTAACTTCCGCGACATTTAAATTTGTAGCCCTTGACGATCAAGGTAAACCAACAGAAGTGCCTGATGAAAATGATTTGCCAGATTATGTCAATGATGTATTTTTTTAGCTCGTTATGCGTTTAGAATGTTTTTAGCGCAGAAATACCACTCATTCTACTTGTAAGCTAGGCGCTCTAAATTTCTCCTAATTTCTATAAGATCTCTTGTCAATTTGCGGATTAATCGCTAAATTTACACCAATAATTCAATTCGCAACCGCCAGTTGACAAAATAATAAGCAGGCTTGCTAGTCTGCAACCACCGGATTTCCTAAGCTAAGCATCAAATTCAAACGAAGGAAAAAAATCGCATGATATTAGCAGAAAAGATAGTTAGATTAAGAAAGCAGGTGGGCTGGTCGCAGGAAGACCTAGCGGAAAAGATGGATGTTTCTAGACAATCGGTGTCCAAATGGGAGGCAACCAATAGCATACCTGACTTAAACAAAATCATTAAACTGGCGGATTTATTTGAAGTATCGACGGACTATTTACTAAAAGACGAGGTTGAAGTCTCTGAATCCGTTGATGGCAAATCCGATGGAAACGCGATACAAATAAGCCTCGAACAGGCAATGAAATATGTAGACGATAAGATTAAAGAATCCCATCTAATCGCCAAAGGGGTATTTTTGACTGTCGGTTCACCGATTCCGCTTATAACTTTATTGGCAATGGTTAAATCGGGCCAGTTAGATTTTTCTCAGGGTTTAGCAACCGCAATAGGGGTCTTGTTAATTTTGGTGATGGTCTCCATTGGCGTCAGCTTCTTTATTAGGACCAACCAATTTGAGAGCGACGTTGAGACAATTGACAATGAAAGATTTGAGCTCTCTTATGGTGTACATAGTGCCTTTAAGGAGAAGCTACAGAAGTACCGAAGTACCTATAACCTAAAACTGTCAATTTCGATTGGTTTATTCATCTTCAGTTTTGTTCCACTAATGTTTGGCAGCATGTTGTTTAGTGGGCCGCAGGTGACTCTGCTAATGCTAAACGTTTTATTGCTAATGATTGGTATTGGTATTTATGTTTTAGTTCCTGTTTCAGCAAAATATGAAGCGTACAATAGCATTCTACAAGAAGGCGATTTCGACACAACTAAAAGCAAACGAACCAGACGAGCAGAAAAATTTGCTGCATTCTACTGGCCTATGTTAGTTGCCTTTTATCTTGGCTGGAGTTTGTGGACAATGGATTGGGGGATCACTTGGATAGTTTGGCCGGTGGGTGCTATTCTTTTCGTGGCTTTAATTGGACTGATGGAACTATTTGTTAAGGAAGAAGATAAATAGAGAGCTATTCTTATCTTTATTGATTGGGGTGAAGAGTTCGGGTTGTCAGGTTAGCAACCATATACTTTACCCCACGCTTTTGAAAAACTAGAAGTTTAACAGTCAATGCTAATAACCTATGGTTGTTTCGCAATTAGTTGTCCAAAAAGCGCTTAATTAAACCTCTCAATTCCGTTACCCGATAACGGCTCACTGGAATAACTTCCTTATTAGTCATTTCCAACCAATATTTACTGCCTTCTGCCGATTTTAAAGTCGCAACGGCATTTAAATTAACCGCGAAGGACTTATGGACCCTTGTAAAATCGACTGGGTTTGTTTTCATTATTGCGCCTAATCCATCTTGATGTAAAATCGAAGAACCATCGAGCAACATGATCGAAGTGAAGTTTCCTTCTCCTTTAAGTGCATAACAATCGGCGACGCGAATCATTTTTTCTTCTCCTGCCGCTCTAACTTTAAACTGCTCAGTCTCCGGCAAAGCCGGCCCGCTATCCGTTGATAAAGTCGTATCAACGTAAGTCCAAGCCCAAGCGCCACCAATAAGAATCAAAGATGCAATAAATTGATAACTATCTAAGAAAAGGCCCGTTGAATGTAGGTTAGAGGTCAAACAAGCTAACCAAAAGATGGGAAGTGTCGATAGATAATTGATTCGTTTCTTAAACAACAGAACAGCGAAAACCAGCGATGGTCCCATTGCTAATAAGATAAAATCCTGAGCCAGCCTCCTATCTCCACTATCCATCGTCACAAAATAAGTAGCTATTACTATCATCGTTCCGATAGCCAGTACAGCTTTCGAAAATTTAGTGTCTACCACTCGGTAACAGGTATACATTAATGCTAAACCCGCGCCTAAATTAGCAAACCAACCGATTAAACCGCGCAACTCATGATAGTGGTAAGGGTAATTAATAACTGCGCGTGAAACTTCCGCCATCAAAGCGATAATAATGCAAAACCCATACAAACCGAGCCCAATATGAATTGTGTTACCAGCACTGCGGCCAATTCTAAAACTTTGCAGACTGAGCACTATCAATAAGCTAAGAATAAGTAACGGTACCGCGTAATAACGTAAATCACGTTTTCCATCCTGACGGTATGGCGCTAGCCAAACGAAGTGGAAAACAGACTCATCTCGCACCAGCAGGTGCTGAGTTGAAAGTTTTAGCCGGATTTCATGATCTCCGGGCTTAAGTAGTCTTGAAGGCACAAAAGATGAGAAATCGATCGGGCCAGCGACCTCTTCATCGATGGTATTACCAACGGCACCCTTATTACCAATATTTTCTCCATCCCAAAAGACTTCAGCAGAAAATGGCCCCCCCATCATCAAACTAATCGGACTCTTCCATTTTTCCGCATCATCAATTTTTAAACTAAATCGAATGTCTTGAACCTTATCGCTCATACCAATTTTAAAGCGATTACTGTCAACCCAAGTATTATTTTCGCCCAAAACTTGCAGCTCATAACCAGACCAATAAATTTTTTCGAATACAGTGGTACGGTGTGTAATAAACAGCCCAACGATGTAAATCATTGTTATTAAAAGGGCAAATTGCCAAATGCTCATTGCGCTTTTGGTCTTTTTGTTAGAGCTGCTCATCAAATTCCTGAGTTATTCATCACATTATTGTTGTTTCAAACATTGGATTCGACATATTACTAATAGGTGCAATATAGAGTCATCAGAACAAGATGTAAATTGACAATTAAATTTAGATTCAAGTTGAGGGTCAAGTTTGGGTCCAAGACTAAGGAGATAATGAGTGAACATAAAGAAAATCTTAAAGTGGGTAGCAGGACCGCTCGTCGTAGTCGGTGTATATTGGGGAGCCATAGAATATTGGGTTTGGAAATGGGAAAGCCCGCATGAGCCACTACCTGCTCAGCACTTGCTGCACCAAAATACGGCGAATGTAGTTACCCCAAATAGGTGGAGTAAAGATTCTCAGCAAAGCATGGTTGATTTAGCCGAGGAAATGCAATCAGTGTCTATGTCCGGTGCTATGACAATAGACGGCAAACTTGTCTGGGCTGGTTCCGTAGGCCTCGCACGAGTTGAGTCATTACAAGCTGCAACGGTTGCTACACAATACCGTATAGGCAGTGTATCAAAGCCGATAACAACTGTTGCTTTAATGCGAATGGTTGAAGAAGGTCTCATTGACCTAGACGCTCCGATCCAAAACTATTTACCAAATTACCCAAGATACTCCAATGACATGACAGTAAGACAATTAGCCAGTCATATGGCGGGGGTTCGCCACTATGCTTTCGACTTGACTAAATTTCCGCCAACAGACGGTCTCTCGAATATTCACTATACAGATGTGGATGCGGCTCTCTCTCAGTTCAAAAACGATGACTTGCTGTTTGACCCTGGTCAAGGGTTCTCCTACTCGACCCACGGATACACGCTGCTAAGCGCAGTAATGCAAGCAGCGGGAGGTAAGCCTTTTCACCAATTGATAAAAGAGTTAGTGACAGACCCGTTGGCTTTATCTCAAACACAAGCTGAACATTTATTAACAGACCGAAATAATCTCGCGGGATTCTATACCTCCGATGGCGGTCTTTATGGTGTAATACCAGAACAAAACTTGTCGAACAAAGTCGCTGGTGGTGGGTTAGTATCAACACCAACTGATTTAGTTCAATTAGGAGCCGCCCTATTAAATGGAAAAATGTTAAACCGAAGTAGTTTTGAGGAAATGGTAACGGTTCAGCCGATGTTTGATGGTAGCGAGCCTCCTCAGTACTATACGCTCGGTTGGCGTCATTATGAGACAAGTCAAATTATCGACCCGGATAACAAAGTCGATATTATCCATCATGGTGGCGTTGCGTCAGGTGCTAACGCTTTTCTAATGCTGGTACCTGACCATAATATTTCTGTCGCTATTGTTACCAACGGAAAAGGCAAAAGAAGCCGTGGAGAGATTCAGAGATTAGCCTACCAACTAGTTGGTAAAGTGATTAAAGCCAAGCAAAGCTCAAAAGAAAACAACGAGCTTGTAGCCAAAACTAAAAGTTAGGAATAATTGTTCGGCAGGCCGACATTAGATGGCGGCCTAACCATAGATAACTAGTTATTTGAGGTGCACAAAAATCAAGAGAAGCCAAACAAGTTTCTAGTAGCCTTAATCCTGGCGGAAATATTTAGTTTGACGAAAAGTAAAATCAAGGGGGCCTTAAAGAAAATGAATCTGAGGTAAAAAACTAAGCAGCTTGTACGTAATATGCGGCAGCTTATTTTTAAGTCTCCGTCAGTGATACCCATGTAATTTTAAGACATTGCATGGGTAACGAATAACGATTCACCAATTAGCGAGTTAACGAATCAACGAATTAAAGGTATTCCAGCTAACGCAAGGGCAAAAAGCCCAATACAAACTAATATCAGTATAAGACTAGAAATCCAAACAACCTTGCTCGACGACTGTTGATTACGATCGGATAGCCATCCAATTATTGGCAGTATTTGCATTAAGTGGGTCGCCAAGAAATGAGAAATTCGAAGGTCGCCAGCAGTACGAGACCAACCGACTAACGGTAAACCATTAGCATCATTTGCAGCCTCACCGACTAAATGTGAGCTTCCGCTAGACATATAACCAGCCAATACCAATGTCAATATTGAACCGGCTATCAACCCAATGGTTGTGCCCAAATATAACCCTTGTGATGATTCCTTTGACTGTCCATGTCGCCATATCATCACACCAAGAATAAATGATATAAGCACAAGAAAAACCGCCGCCACCCCCATGGCACTATACATTGCGATTTCGAAACCAGTTTCGAAATTAAAATGAGATGCTCGACCACGACCCGCTTGAATAGAAATATAGAGTTGTTCGAATAACATTGATGCAACTGCTGCATATCCAAAAACGGTCAGTAGAATTCCAGTACGACGTTTAACATCCAGTTGCTGTGCCAGAAACGCTAAAGTAAAAAAATGAATAGCTAAAGATAAACTGAATTTAATTGGTTTTGCCCATATCGGCGCCCCGTTGAACAAGCGAGAATCAAAAAGATAAGCAAGTAACAAAACGATACAAGAAGCGACTAAGAAGAGACCACTCATCCACCATAATCGGGTAACGCGGTCTTGATTAAGCGAAAAAGGTAATTGGGGGTATCCCTGTCCCTGCCCAGTCAATAACCGAGAAACCGCGGTCAGGTTTAGGTGACTTAATAGATTAGACATGAGAAACCTCCTGTTGTGATTCATTAATTTTAAACCTGGGGAAAGCCGCTCTCATACAAAAAAACAATACCAGACCGACTGGACCAAACATAAAAGTCGCGATCAATATCGGTGCTTGTAATAATCTAGAGATACCAAGAGCGTCTGCGTTTTTTGCAATCCACGCACCAATAAATAAATCAAAAGCTAAATAGTGCACCCACCCGGCTAATAACATATAGTCATTCTCAAATAATGCACGAACACCTCCTAAGGAGTTGTAACCACCATCACTGGTGAAGTATGTGGTCAAAGCTAATCCTCCATACAGCAAACCTAGTGCCATAGGAATCAGATATTGAGGTACAAAAAATAACCATTTAAATCGTCGCGGAAGCAGAATCAGAATCAGCCATCCGATCATGGCTAACTGGCCCGCATAACCAAACCATTGATCTGGTGACAAACCAGCTGCGTTTATTTCATTCAGTTGCATGAAGAATACCTACCTTCGGGTATGAGAACTTAAGTATGCCAATTAAAACAATAAATGGGACGTCAAGCGTCCGGCTCGTCCGATTTGGACGTACGAATCGGCTTACTCGGACTTAAATAAGCATTTTAGTGGGGCTCACCCACTTTGCAAGAGGCAATCTGTCTGACTGCTGTTCGATAAAGAGAGAGAATAATTAACCAAGCCTCAGCGAATTAAATCAGTATTTTAGATAAGCTCGAAAAGCTCTAAAACATCCCGTGTTGCTATGGAGATAGAGCAGATAAAGGAGATAAAGGAGATAAAGGAGATAGAGGAGACTATTTAATCGAATTAACCAGGTCCAGTTCAACGGCAAGAAAGTCGAACCGTTTCATTGTCCTTCATGGCCAATCTTGAATACTCACACAACTATCAGAACAAAATTCAGCTAGTTGTTTTTAATTCATCCCGGTATTGGCTGGGTGTCTGATTGGTCAATTGTTTAAATACGGCGTTAAATGTACTCTTAGACGAAAAACCGGACAGTAGCGCCAGTTCAAGAATTTTTACCGAAGGGTCTTCCCTCAATCGGTCACATATGAAATTGACCCGATATTCATTTACAAAGCGATAGAAGTTCTTTCCATCCTGTTGATTTAAAACTTCCGATAAGTGATGCGTACTCACTCCAACCGTTTTCGCTAACCGGGTTAAGGTCAACTGGTTATCCATGAATAGGCGCTCATCAGTCATTTTCTGTCTAACAACTGAAAGTAAATTATTTCGAGTGCTTTCATCCAATGCGCCATCATCTTTAGTCGATGCCCTATTAATCGCACTCTCATCAGTACCTATTGAGTCTTTCGTATTCTCCGACCGGCTATCTTTTTGATTTACCCTCTCGGCAGTTGAGCCGTCTCGAATTTGATCAATTTTAAACAACTTAGGATTGCGCCACTGCGCCATTGCAATTCCACAAATGAAAACAATAATTAGAATATCGCCGCTGATAGAAAGCCCATATTTGAAATTCATAGTATTGGAATCCATAACATCGCTGGCGGCTTTCAAGCTCCAAATGACCGTATCCAAAATGAGCAATGTCCAAAGCCACTGAAATATACCCGGATTAAAATTCGATAAATTGGTGCGCGCTTGAATCTGATATTTTCGAATCAAAAGTGCGCTGAGCCCGATATACACAAATGCCTGCAAATAAAGAATCAAGTCACTCAGAATTGAAAACAGCGTTTTTCCTGAGTAAAAGGTGACAGAGTCCAATTTGACCTCTGGCGATGCAAACAAAAATTTATAATTTAGTAGGTAGCAAATTAACAAGGGTGAGAAATATAAGAGGTCTTTTAGCCTAAGCGGCTGGTCAATAATTGCATGCCGACAATACAAGTATAAAAATGCCCCGTAGCTGGCCGGTAAGAAAAACGACCATCCGATTAAAGCAGAGAAAATATTGATTTCTCCATCAATAAAAATAAAAAAGCCCAAGAAATTTAGTGCCAGAAACAAACACCATCCCCCCAAAATTCGACTGGCATTGGTCACTTGTGGTCCAAAAATTAGTAGGGCTGCTAATAGCAATCCTTGAAACGAGCCGATGACAAATAGGTATTGTTGGAATAATGGCATAGTGTTTTTGAACTAATGGTTTCGCTTCAATTAAGGGTTCATTTTTCTATTAGACGGTCTGCAAGCAACTGCCTGATACTTTCAGTAGGAGCCGCATCAATAGCCAGCTTGGCATATTTTAGTCCTAGTTCGTTTTCGTCACATCGAGAATATAAATCAGATTGTACTGCATACCAATGATAGGAACAATCGAGCCATTGGGGAACCTTGGTGGACTTGAGTACAATCAAGCCCTCTTTGGGTCCCTTCCACTCCGCCGTTGCAATCGCTCGACTTAATAGGTGCATCGGTGATTGCACTATTCGCTCCAGTAATTCATAAGAGCTGACTATTTTATCCCATCGAGTTTGCTCAAACGACCGAGACAAGCAGAAAAATTTGCTGCTTTCTACTGGTCTATGTTAGTTGCCTTTTACCTTGGCTGGAGTTTGTGGACCATGGATTGGGGTATCACTTGGATAGTTTGGCCGGTCGGCGCTATTCTTTTTGTAGCATTAATTGGGCTCATGGAACTGTTTGTTAAAGAGGATGATAAATAGAGCGCGATTCTTATCTTTATAGAGAAGGGTGAGCCGTTCGGGTTGCTAGGTTAGCAACCAAAGGCTTGCCCCCAAGCACAGAGCAAGGAAGCAAGTGAATTTTACCTTGGCTCATACTACTTTTGTTTTATAAAATCGAGTCCAAAGAAATGTAGGCTGCGAGCCTTGCCACTCTGATCAAGGTTAAAGTTAAGTAGCGCTTCGATGTCATTAGCTTCCGACTTCATTTCAAAGGTATCAAAGTGCCAATGAGAAAGCTCGAATGTTAAGCGGACCGATTTAAGAATAAACTGCTTGTCTTTAATAACAACTTCTACGTCGCCGTAACTTTCATGAGTATAAACACCTACATACTCTTCTATCGACAGTGACTGTTTGCTTTTACTGATTCTAGAGTTCTTTTGTTTAAGCTTTCTCTTTTCTGAAGCAGTGATTTGTTCTTGATATAAGTCAAATATCGATTGGTTCCAATCCACAGATGAGTCGCCAGTTTCCTGATCCATAACGTGCCATAACAATGCATGACGAACTTCCGCGTGATCTTGATTAGCTAAAACTACCATGGCTTTCTTATTGGCTCTGTCTAAACCAATAATAGCAATTAAACCTGATAAGCTGCCGGTATGAAAATCAATTTTTCTACCTTGAAAATCCTGCTGAAACCAGCCTAATCCATAAGACATCCAATTTGGTTTTGTTAGTGCAGTTGTTGGATAGAAGTCTGCCTTCGCAACTAGCATTTGTGGTTTAAACATTTCCGCTATGCCAGCTAAGGAAATCACTTGTACACCTTTCGCATTTTTTCCTTCATTGAGTAAAAACTGTGCCCACAAGCTCATATCATGTATCGAAGACCAAACACTTCCAGCAGCATTGGCTTCGTCATCATCAAAGTTCCATGCTACTTTCTTAATTTTTTTATCAACTAAAATATAAGGTAAAACATGTTGTTGACTGCTTGGTACTTGCGCTCGAGTACCGTATGTTTGGTTCATGCCAATAGGTAACCAAAGCTCCTTCTTCAAAAAATGGTCCCAGCGTTGACCGCTCACCCGATGAATAACTTCTCCAGCTAGTTCATACATGGTGTTTTGATAAATAAAGCGATCTCTAACGGGTGTACTTGAGTCAATCGTAACGAGTTTTTGTATTTGAATATCGAGAGGCGTTTTCTGTAGGAATGGCCACATATCCGTCCCAGGTAACCCCGTTCGATGAGCCAACAGGTCTCGAATAGTAATTTGTTGAGTCATGCTAGGGTCTTTAAAATGCAATTCGGGAATATATTTAGTGACTAAATCATCTAAGTTGAGCTTGTCTTGCTCGGCTAGAATTAAAAGGCCAGCGGCAACCATTGCTTTCGTCGTTGACATGATTCCAAATAACGTGTGTTGATCAACGGTTGATCCTTTTTTATGTCCGGTTTTACCAAACCCTTTTTTAAATTCGATGTCCTTGTCGGTGACCACTGAAACCGCCATAGAAGGTACTTGCCATAAAGCCATACCTCGTTGAACTTCTTTGTCATTGAGAGTTTTTGCATCTAGAGTGATTGAAAAGCAGGCTGTGAAAAGGCTCGTAAAACAGAGGAAATAAAGGGACTTTTTTAGGTTAAACATGTTCGCTCCTTGATTGATATTTTTAGTTATTTTTTTATCAGGCGTTTTTATCTATTTTTCATCACACATTGTCACCCCAACCTTACCATAATGCGCAAAGTTTTGTAGAAAGGTTCAATTGACGGTCAAACAAGAGAAATAGAGCAGGTTCAATCTTCGCCTTTTTCTATAGTAGATTAATAGATTGTTAAACTAGGGGCTTTAAGCTGCAACGGATAATAAGCATCATTAGTCTTTATTAGCAGCTCTTTCTGTTGTTGCTTTTTCTGTTTCAAGTAGCTTTTTAATTCACATATAGTCTTAATTTGATTTGCTGGTGCACCGTCAATTTCCTGAACTATGTCCATTGGCTTAATTGGAGATAACTGCTTATTATTAGCATCTTTACTGACCACTCTCCAAACACCATCAAGCAGGTACAAGGATATCCCATAAGAAAGGTTTGCTTTTACGGTTTGAGAAATAGCTGCTGGGCTAAGAATATACTCGTCATTTGTAGAATTTATTACCACTGAATAGTCGTCTAGATAGCCTATACCGAGATATCCCTGATACTTAAGATTGTCTTTTAACAAGACTCTTGAGGAGTTAGCTATTTTCGCCCCATCATGGACAAACGAAAAATTCTCTGAGGTATAAAAGCTAGTTTGTACTTTTCCAAGTCCTAACGCCGACAATGATTGCGCTCCGATTTTTTCTTCCACTTCTGAGCCATAAAATAGCTTAGAGTATTTCTTCTTAGACAAACTTAAGCTTCCGGTACTACCCAAATCAATTTTGGTATTGATAACGACCTCGTTGATAGCAATGTTTGTCATAGTCGAATTGTTATTCTTAAAGCGCGTATTAAATCTAGTTCCTTTTGCATTAAAAGGTGCCGAGGATATTTGTAGCGTTTGATTAATAAAGTCTATTTTCCAATTAGCCTTTCTAACAATTGATGCGCCGATTACGCCGTCAATGTTAGTGCAAGGCAAGAAAACCGAGGTGTTAACTAAGTAAAAGCCTGTATTGGTGAACACTTGACCGTTGATGTTAACGGTTTCAACCGTCGCTTCTTCGATAGCACTTTTAGTATTATTGGCATCTCTAATTTTGGACTTTAGGTCAAAAGTAATACCTGCCCTGTCGGCAAAACCTTGATTAACTGCGCTCAACGAAAACCCGTTATCAAGTAAAAACCGGCCTTGGATTCCGTTGATTTCAGCTTCAACAATAATCAGCTTTGAATATCGCTCAAATTCGACAACCACCGGTTGATTTTTTGATGGTACGAAGACGCCACGGTCAAAATCCGGGCTTATTGTGCAACCGCTATTAGCTAAACCGATTAATGAGAAAAAAAAACATTTGAGTAAAAAATGCATATCAGCCCTAAAGTTAACCTTTTATCAGTACAGCAGGTGGTCATCTTGGTTATTTGATAGGAAAAATTATATGCTATTTAGATTGCTAATTAGAAGTGCCAAAAGTCATGTATTAAATAGATGATGCAGATAGTCAAATACTGACTAGCATCTATTGCAAGCGACTCGTGTGCTGTAAGAGACTCATCTAGCTTTAGTAGTTAGCTGAACGCTATTCTAGTATTACAATCTCTTGATTAATACTGATAAACTGGTCGAGTAAAACCTTATTTTCTTTTACATCCGTAACCTTCCAACCCAAAGCTTTGAGTGACATTACTTGTTTTATAAACTCACCCTTTAGATTGTATTGATTTAACAAAAGTTTATTTTGATCCACGCTATAAATAGACTGATTACTAAGAAACATCGCTCTGCCACTTAGCTGAGGAAGTAATTTGCTCTGGTTAGTTTGATTGCCTAAAAAGCGAATGTAAACATCATCGTTAACATCACTATAAAAAAGCTGGTCATTGTGAACCCAGGCTGTTTTCACTTGATTGATAGCAAAAGCGGAAAGCTGGTTTTGTTCTATATCTAATAGATACAAACCACCGGGCATCGGATCATTTAGCAAGACCAGCAATTGATTTTGGCTATACCACGACAAAACCGAATAAAGCGGTTTATCAGTGTCAACATAGTATAGCTCTCCTTTGAGATCAGAAATTGCGAGACGATCATTAGACACCCACGCCAAACTCTTGCCATTTGGCGACCAGCTAAAGTTATGGATTGTTTTTTGAGAAGAAACCGCACTCAATTGAGAAGCTTGCCCTTGATACCAGAGCCACAGCTGATCTTGACCGCTTCGGTCGGAGATAAAAGCGATATGCCCACCTTTTGGCTGGTAGCGCGCATGCCGGTCTTGAGCACTGGAACGGGCCAAACTGTTATATGGCATTACTTTTTGATTTAACTCTATCGTCTCACTAGCGGCTTGTTCCTCTCCGATTGTTACTTGAGCAATATCAACATCTTTGTGACCTTTCACAGCCAACAGATACTGCTTATCTGGGTGTTTTGCTATTGATATAAGATTTGATTCGGGAGTTTTCAGCTGTTGAACTTGGCCGTTAAAGTCGATTTTGTATAAGCTTTTATTACTGATAGCTAAAAGGTATTTTCCTTGTGGTTCAAAGTTACCGGAAAAGAACTGATTGCGACTCATGTTATCCGCCAACTGGATTGTTTCAGAACTAAGTATTTGTCCCTTCTCTGTCAAAATTTCTACAATACTTCTAGACTCGCTATCGCGGCTAATCACAGAAAAACGTTGATCTGTTGGATCATAATCGAAATGATAAAGGTATTGTTTTTTTGGATTGGGGCTATATAGCGTTGTTAGCTTTTTACTCAAATCATCGTAATGCATCAATTGATAACGTTGATCGTTAAATTGCAAGAAAGCGTATT